>RFJE01000391.1 GCA_003695005.1 Candidatus Hydrogenedentota bacterium
CCATATTATGTCTCATATAAGCAGCTTCTAATGTATAATTTAGGATGTAAACTGTATTTTGTATAAAAAGTTAGCGTAAGCGCTTATTGATTCCCTATATTTAGGAGGGGGGACACCCCCCTGGCTCCGAATCCGCGGACGTTCGCGCAGACAAACAAAATTTTGTGATTCACAATAATAGTTTTTGATTCCTATAAACAAAGAGCAACGTACTCCGTCCCGTCGGCCGTGCTCTCACTGCGGTCCCTCACCTTTTTTTACGCAAAGGTAGAACAATATTTTGTTTTGTACTTTTATCGGCGCAATGCACTCCACTTACTTTACAAAACGTAAAAAATGGTGAGGGACGGAAACTGCGCCGACCAGACTTTTTTCCTTCACCGAGAATTGCTGTTTCACAACACATTTTATTTTCTTGAATATAAAAGTAAAAAAAAGAATAAACAAAAAAAGTAAACGCTCCTCCTTATAGAACAGCTTGTTTTAATTTTTCAACATCCACATCAATGTTGATATTATTTTTTTGGAAAATACGAATTACTTTTTCTGTAGCAATATTTCCTTTTGCGCCGGGTGCAAAAGGGCAGCCTCCAATACCACCAGCAGATGAATCAAATTTTAAGTAACCAAGCTCAATGGCTTGCTGCACATTATCTTCTGCTTGCAAGTAAGTATCATGAAAGTGCCAAAAGATTTTATCGGTAATATTTAAGTTTTTTACAATTTCATGGATAGCCGGAATTTGGGAGGCTTTTCCTTTTCCGGTGGTATCTCCTAAAGAAACTTCATCTGCCATCAGCATTAAATTTTCAAATGGCTTTAATTTTTCGACAGGCATTGTTCCTTCAAAGGGACAATCAAACACAGTGGATATATAAAGTCTGCTTCGGACATTCGATGGTAAGCTTTGCATCATGTTTTCAATGCGGGTGATAGAATCTGCTACGCTCATCCGAATATTTTTTTGATTAAAGGTTTCGCTTGTTGCTGTAAAAAAAGCCACAAAACGACAATGGAATGATAATGCTTTCTCTAATCCTTTCTCGTTAGGAACAAGTAAAATAAAGTTTTTCCACACGGATTCTGGATGCTTCTCTTGTAAACTTTGGAAGACTTTATCACTATCGGCCATAGCAGGTACGAGATCGGCACGTACCAGAGATCCCACTTCAATTTGCGTAAGACCCGATGCGAGTAAGTTTTCAATAAAGCGTACCCTTTTTTGTACACTATATATTATTGACGCGGATTGTAAGCCATCTCTCGGGGCTACCTCACAAATAAAGCCTTTATCCAAGATACACCTCTCTGCCTAAATAGGAAATAAATTCCGACCATGGCTCGTCGGACTTTATACTTCTTGCTTTTGCATTACTGTAAATAAATTGAGCGCTATCGGTTGAGTCTGCTGCATGTACAAGGTATGCTTCTACAAAACGCGGCTCTTCCACCGCACCCCAAATTCGCTTTCCTTGGTGAGATAGCAGAATATGTTCAAGCTTTAACTTCAGTTTCGGGGGTAACGATACAAAAGGAAGTTTTTTTTGTAATCTTTCGTAACCCAGTAAAGTGTGTCCTTTTAGTTTCCCTTCGACGGAAGTATTTACATCAAATAAATAGCGAAACTCATCGACTTTGCCGATATCGTGTAAAAAAGCCCCTGCTAGTAGTAAGTCTTTGTTGGTGTTTTCATAAATGCGAGAGTATGCGTCACAAAGTTTCATTACATTTAGAGTATGCTCTAACAGGCCACCCACATAGGCATGATGTGCATAGCGAGAAGCGGGGGCTTCTAAAAATAACTTCATAAAATTTTTATCCTTTAGAAAATGAAAACATAAAATTCGAAGTTCTTTGTTTTCAATTTTAACAAGCAAGCGCTTAATCCCTTTATACAGCTGGCGTCTATCATGCGGGGTTCGCCTTACAAAGCGACTTAGTTCCCATTCGGATTTATCTGAGACTTGTACATCAAACAAGCGAAGTTGCAATACTTCTTGGAAGTCTTCTAAAACACCTTTTACTTTGACAATCGCACCTTCGGGAATGGTTCTTGCTAATTCTTCTAGTTTCCCTTTCGGGCCAAAATACACCGCAGGCAAATATCCCGTTCTATCGGACAGCAACAGTCTTAAAAAGGGTTTCCCGCTCTTTCCCATTTGCAACATGATTTTTTTTACTAAAAAGTAGCCTTCTTCGAGAAGGCCACGTTGTAAATCTGCAACATAGGGCGTACGGTTTAAGTCTAATGGTTCCATGTTTGTTGTTCCCAATCACGATGATGGAATCAAGGAGTCAATAATTTAGCAGCTTTTGCGGCGAAACGCCGTAGCGCTGAAATGAAATTAAAAATAGGGCTAAAAGGCCTGCTCGTGCTCAAATCCCTCACCAAATTAAAAATTTGGTGAGGGACGGAAGCTGCGCCTAGCAGGCCTTTTTGCCCTTTACACAGAATTGCTGATAATTTAGAAAAAATCCGTTGTCGTACTGTTTGAGGATTCGTTTGTTCCTTTCATGAGTTCGGAAAAGGAAAAAGAAATCCATCTGCCTGCGGAATTAGAGAAAGCATACCAAGAAATTGCACGTGGCGCAGAAGAAATTTTACCGGAAAAAGAATTAAAGCAAAAGTTACTAAAATCTTACAAAGGAAAAAAACCTCTGCGCGTTAAGGCCGGTTTTGACCCAACGGCTCCGGATTTACATTTAGGTCACACTGTACTTTTGCAAAAGATGCGAACATTTCAAAAGCTTGGCCACACTGTTTTATTTTTAATTGGTGATTATACTGCTTTAATTGGCGATCCCACAGGAAAGAGCGAAACTCGTCCCCGCCTTACTCCGGAAGAAGTAGAACAAAATGCAAAAACATATAAAGAGCAAGTTTTTAAGATATTAGATCCTGAAAAAACTGAAGTGGTTTTTAATTCTAAGTGGTTAGCACCTTTACGTCTAGAAGATGTGCTTTCTTTAACAGCAAAATATACCGTAGCTCGCATGCTAGAGCGGGATGATTTTCAAAAACGTTACAAAAGTGGTACCCCAATTTCCATTGTAGAGTTTTTATATCCACTCATGCAGGGGTATGATTCTGTTGCCTTACAAGCTGACATTGAATTAGGTGGTACGGATCAAAAATTTAATTTATTAGTCGGTCGTGATTTACAAGGGCAATATGGTCAGGATCCACAAGTGATTTTAACAATGCCTTTATTAGTTGGTCTTGATGGTGTTAAAAAAATGAGCAAATCTCTTGGAAATTATGTTGGTATCCAAGAGCCTCCAATTGAGATTTTTGGTAAACTCATGAGCATTTCCGATGATCTAATGTGGGAATATTACAGGCTTTTATCGGATCTAAATCTCGACGAAATTCAAAACCTTAAAGAAAAAGTAGAGAGTGGTCAGGTGCATCCAAAGCAAGCAAAAGAAAATTTTGCAATGGAAATCATAGCGCGGTTTTATTCCCAAGACGAAGCTCAAAAAGCAAAGCAGGAATGGGAAAAAATCCATCGGCCGGATAAAAGGGGGATTCCGGATCATATAGAAGAGTACAAAGTACCAGATGATGCTAAAAATCCTGATGGAACAGTTGGCCTATTAAATGCTTTACGCTTAAGTGGTCTTTGTCCTTCGAACTCCGAAGCTCGAAGAATTGTACTAGGGAATGGTGTACACTTATTAGAAGGGGACAACGAAATGCAGCTAAAAGATCCTAAAATGACACTTGCTGCGGGGGAATACATAGTCCGAGTAGGCAAGCGTAAATTTCGTAAAATTATTGTGTAATTTTTTGGTTTAAGTATTCAATCACTTTAGAAAAAAGTTCTCTTTCTTCTTCTGTTTGTAAAAAAGAAAAAAGCTCATTTTTACTTCGCGCTAAGGAACGAACAACTTCCTTCGCAGTAGCTCCTTTTTGTATTGCTTTTTCGATATCTTCTTCTAAATGAACATAATCTTCTTTTGAAGCGTGAATACTAAGCTGTATTAAATCGTATAAATATTGCGGCGTATTATCGAGTACTTCTGCGACAGCATTGGCATCGGAGCCACTTTTTTCTTTTTCCTGAACTTCATGCAGAATTTTTTGAATGATTTGCCGAAACATACTACACCGCCGGTTGATGATATTGGATAATTAAATCTTTTAGCTTATCTGCAATTAAGATGGGTGCTTTATCAAAATTTTCGTCGTGAATCCAAACATAATGAGAAAAAAGATGCTCGGCAATATTCCGAGTTCCTGTTTGGATAGCAAAGAAGATGTAATTTTGTTTTGAGTATTCGCGGATAAGTTCACGCAATTCATAAATTTCAGGTTTATTTAAGTCATCTTCAATTTTAGCTCGTGCTCTATGTCCACGAAAATCCGATAGCATAACTACAATTTTTGTGGTAGCTTCCGGTGTAAAGAACTCGGATACATTGTGCAATATCCGCGCCTCTTCTACAGTATCTCCATCCCAACCATCGGTCATAAGCCGGAAAATTTCTTCTTTTTTCGTACTATCGGGTGGATCCCATGCATGACTATCCGTGTATTCTACAAAGTCAATGTTTTTCTTGTAGTTTTCAAAATCAGAATAGCCAAATACGCGAGCAGGAATTTTCTTGTCCCATAAAACTTCTAAGGCCGATTGTAACCCTACCACCGAAGCAATGGAATATTCAAAATTAAAAAGACGCCGACCTTTGTTAATAAAAAAAGCAAACTCTAGGCCTTTTAGCTTATCTTCGGAATGGTTCACTCTTGTATGGTCAAAAATGCGATCGTTCCCACGACCTGCTGTATAAGCTAAATACTTTCTTGCATCCACCCGGTGTCCAAAGGACATGAGTTGCCGATCAATATTCATGGTTGAGTCTAATGCATTTTCTAAATCCATTTCGAGATCTTCCAGCATTTTCCCAAAGACTTCGTAAAAGTCTCTTAAACCAAACCCCATGTCGTAATCCCATTTTGGCTTATACTTTTTTAAAAAAGCCTGAAAGAGCTCTTCGGTTTTATAGCCCCATGCTCCTCCTCCACCGGCAGGTTCACCAACTCCTTTATTCCCATGCGTATCCTGACCGTACCATGCATCGGGACCTTCTTTAATTTGCCCCCCTGTTTCCGGTGTATTGATGTTGATTCCTTTGCGTAATTTCGAACCAGAAAATTTTGGCTTGGCTTTTCCTGTATTTGCTAATCGGAAGTGCTTTTTAGGATCCCAATAAAGTTTTTTTTTTTCCGAAGATTGCATTCTTCTGCGAGTGGCTAATTTTTTACTAAAATCATCAATTGGCAAATCTTGTAAGATGCGCTGAAATAATTTTCGACCGAATTTACGATCTTCCTCTGTTGGTAAAGAAGACAAGTAATGGACTTCCATTCCCGAAGCAAGCACCTCTTGCAAAGAAGCAGGGGGAACAAACCACTTTTCAATATGTACAATCCATCGTAGTAAATTCTCTTCAAGAAAGCGAACAGGGGTAGCTAGCGAAGATCCAATTTTTTTCTCATCCGCTGCTTGCTGCATTTTAATATGAAAGAGAACCATTTTTTCAATTAAGTTTGGAAGCACCATGTCTTCCGGATCGTCTTCAAATACAGAAGCAAATACAATAGAAGCGCTTTCTTTTAATTCATCTTCTGTGGTAACTTCTTCAATGTGCAAATTAAAAAAACGATTTCGAAAAGCACGCGATATTGTATTTTGGTTGCGAGACTTGCGGTATCTCTTAATGGCTATAATCCTAGCATCTCCTTCTTTTTTGATGATTCGACTTCCTTCTGCTTCTGGTGGCAATGTTAAAGTGGCCGCATGGTCTAGTAGCATATTTAACTTCTCAATGAGTTCACTTCCTGCGGCTTCGATATTGTCTAATACAATCCACTCGCCTTTACGAAGTGCCGTAGTTAAAGGACCATCGACCCACTCGACTTGTCCTCCTTTAGGTCGCAATGCTCCTAGAATATCCGAAGTGTGCATTCCTTTTGATAACGTAACCCAGCGAAAGGGTTTATTTTGAGCAGCGGCTGTCTCGCGGACTAGCTCTGCAAGTCGAGCTCCTTCTCCCCCTTCGAGTAGTAAGTTTTCATTGGCTTCTAAGGACTCACGAATAGCATGCATGAATCTCATTCTAGCTTGTGTTACAGGGAATGGATCGGATAAGTCTTCTTGTGATTTAGACGAAGCTATAAATAAATTTGGCTCATACGTTTTTTCTAGTTCATATTGTTTTTTAGCTTGTTCTTTATCTAATGAGAAAATATCACAAAATATCTCAAAAGCAGTTTCCCTGTCTTTTTGAAAGTGAAAGACATCCACATAAAAAGCAAAAAACAAAGCAATCGTCTCCGGCGACGATTCTTCATACTCAAAAACTTCCATCCGGTTTAAAAAACGAGATGCAGTACGTAAATTAAAGTGATAGTGTTCAAAATCATCTTTAGCAAGATCATCATTCCATAATGCACTTTCGAGTTTTTTTTGCAAAGCCACAAGCCTTTGTAAAAAACTTTGGCTACGCTTTGGAAATAACCCCTGTAAAATTTCAACTTCTTCTTCAGGGGGATATCCTTCTAAATAAACTGTTGTAAATAACTTTTGGATACTTTCGGGAAGGACTTTCCGCCCCTCAAAGCCACGCGTCGGATTTTGTGTTGCTACAAAGGCAAAACGTGGATGAGCTTTTAACTCACTGCTATCTTTTTCGAGCATGGTAAGCTTACGCCGCTCTAGCACAGAAGTAAAACGTTTTAATATTTCCGGTGCTGCTAAGTTCATTTCATCGGCAACAAAAACATATCCTTTTTGCATAGCTTCTGCTAGCGGCCCATCTTGCCAATGAAAGCCATCCGGCAAAACACGGAAAGAGCCTACAAGGTCTTCGGGCAAGGTATCCTGATTAAAACTAAAACGAATGGTCGGAAGTTTACGAACATAGTTAATGTAATAAATAAGTGCATTTTTGCCAATGCCCGCATCACCGA
>RFJE01000392.1 GCA_003695005.1 Candidatus Hydrogenedentota bacterium
AAATTACTACCCTGTGCTGTAAAACAATATGCTATAGAGAACAATATTCCAACTTTAGAACCTAAATCTTTAAAACAAGAAAATGAAAGTATATATCGCTTTATGCAGGAAAAACCGGTACTTTTTCATGTTGTACTAGCGTACGGTAAAATCATTCCTTTAGAGCTGATTGAATCTGCGCCTAAAAAAGCAGTTAATTGGCATGCAAGCCTTCTACCAAAACTAAGAGGGGCTGCCCCTATTGAGTATGCACTTTTGCAAGACTTATCAGAAACCGGATGGAGTTTGCAACAAATTACCCAAAAGCTCGATGCCGGAGACGTGTACAAAACTTTAAAAGTTAGCATTCATTACTCGGATACACGCGACAGCTTAGCAGAAAAACTCATCCAATGTTTAGAAAAAGAAGGCGCTAATGCTCTAGTAGAGTATGCAAATGGCAATTTAAAGCCATCACCACAAAAGGAAGAAGAAGCAACCTACTCGCATAAAATAAATCCCGAAATGTCCGCTATTTCCTGGGAAATGCCTGCACAAGAAATCCGAAATCGTGCTCGTGCATTATCCGAAAAACCGGGGATTTTTATCCGCTTTCAACAAGGGAAATATGCTGGAAAAAAATTAAAACTCTTTTTAAAGTTTTCCATTCCACCGGATGACTGGGAGCAAGCCAAGCTTCCTGCCGGAAGCATCCAAAAAATCGAAAAAGATGTTTTATGGGTATGTGCAAGGGATGCTTGCATCCCGCTCGAAAAATTACAGTGGGAAGGAAAGAAAGCTTTATTGATTGCTGATTTTTTAAATGGATATTCTTTTCAACCGGGAGATACCCTCATTTAAGATAATCTACCTCACTTAAAATGGCGTATTGTAAATATTTTTAAAGAGTTTGTGCGCTAGCGAAAGCCTAGCGCACAAGATCTAAGAATTAACCGTGTTTGTGGAAGTATTCTTTGGATTTTTCTACATCAGGCACAATTGTGTCGTCGCCGGGCTTCCAACCAGCAGGACAAACTTCACCATGCTCTTCTGTGTATTGGACAGCTTGCACAAGGCGTAGAACTTCATCTACATTGCGGCCAATTCCTAAGTCATTGACCATTTGGACTTTTAAGTCGCCTTCTTTATTGATGATAAACACACCGCGTAAAGCTACACCATCTTCTTCCACTAAAACACCATAATCCCGAGAAATCTCTTTCGTGATGTCGGCTAAAAGTGGAAATTTAATATCGCCTAAGCCACCTTCGCTACGGGGTTGGTTAATCCAAGCTAAGTGGCTAAACTTGCTATCAATACTGCAACCTACAATTTCGGTATTGATTTTCTTAAACTCATCCGCTTTATCCGAAAAAGCTGTAATTTCAGTCGGACAAACGAAAGTAAAGTCTAACGGATAAAAGAAAAGTACAAGATACTTTCCTTTGTAATCCGACAAACTAATTTTTTTAAATTGCTTATCTACAACCGCTTCTCCTTCAAAATACGGAGCTTTTTTACCTACTTGAAGCATCGCTTCCTCCTTACTTTTTATTTTTTTATCACTCATACCGAGTGATACTTTTAGACTGAGTCTAAAATTTAGCCAGCTTGTCAAGCACAAAAGAATTTTAGCATAAAAAATTCCTCATTTGCTTGACGGGGTAGCTTAAAAATTAAGCCTGTTCGCAGAAAGCAAACCCAGTTTGCTGATACATTTGATATAAAAAATAGTGCATTAAAGCAAAAAAGTAAAAAAAGAGAGATTTATGGCAAGTGCAACAGTTCCAAAATTTCGTATCAAAAAAGGACTTGATATTCCTATCAAGGGTGAGCCTCAAATACAGGGGGAAATCGAAGATAAGACGAATATAAAAAAAGTAGCAATTGTAGGCCCGGACTACATTGGTATGAAGCCTGCTCTACAAGTCCAGGTCGGTGACATTGTTAAAAAAGGGCAGTTACTTTTTACTGATAAAAAGTGCGAAGGTGTTTGTTATACAGCTCCTGCTGCAGGAAAAGTGGTAGAAATTAATCGCGGCGAAAGGAGAGTCTTTTTATCTTTAGTCATTGAGGTAGATGATTCAAAAGGGGAACAAAGTTATGATGTCCCGGATGTAAATGCAATTGCGAATGTAGATTTAGATAAATTAAAAAAACCTTTAGTCGAATCGGGAATGTGGACTGCTTTGCGTTCCCGCCCTTATGGTAAAGTGGCGAATCCAAATGGAGATTTACCAGCTGCTATTTTTGTAACAGCGTTTGATAGTGACCCGCTTGCACCACCAGTGGAGCCAATCTTAAAGGGCCAGGAAGAAAATTTTGAAATTGGTCTGCGAGCCTTATCGCGTTTTACAGAAGGTAAACTTTGGGTGTGTGAATCACCTAAAAATACACCGATGCCTCTTGCGGGCAAAGCCGAAGTGGCACATTTTAGCGGGAAGCATCCAGCCGGTTTGCCCGGAACACACATTCATTTTTTAGAGCCTGTTAGTTTGCATAAGTTTGTATGGCATATTCATTACCAGGATGTAATGGCATGGGGTGAATTTCTAAAAACAGGCACCATCCCGAGTGAAAAAGTAATTGCTCTTACAGGACCTCGTATGAATCATCCACGTCTTATTAAAACCAGAATAGGTGCTTCGATTGCAGAAATTACAACAGGAGAGCTTGGAGAAAATGCAGATGTCATCGCAGGAAGCTGCCTATCCGGTAGAAGAGCAGATGGTCCTCTTGCTTATTTAGGAAAATACCATAATCAGGTAACTGCTTTAGTCAAAGGTGGAAAACGAGAGCTTCTAGGTTGGCACATGCCTGGCTTTCACAAGTTTTCCATCACAAATGTTTTTGCATCTTCTTTGATTCCCGGTAAAAAGTATGAATATGATACAAGCCTGCATGGTGGTCATCGAGCTATTGTTCCTATTGGAGTGTATGAGAAAGTAATGCCATTAGATATTTTGCCAACGCAACTTTTAAAAGCATTAGCGATGCGAGATTCAGATTTAGCAGCCGATTTAGGAGCTTTAGAACTCATTGAAGAAGATTTAGCTCTATGCACTTTTGTCTGTCCGGGAAAAAATGACTACGGCCCGATGCTTCGAGAAGTACTTACCGTAATAGAGAAGGAAGGATAACAAATGAAGTTCTTACGCAAGTTTTTAGACGCACAAGAAAAACATTTTGTAAAAGGTGGTAAGCTCGAAAAGCTATATCCTTTATATGAAGCCCTGGATACTTTTTTATACACCCCGGCAAGCATTACAAAACATGCGCCCTATGTACGGGATATGCTCGACTCAAAAAGGATGATGATTACTGTAGTTTGGGCCATGATTCCTGCCATTTTAATGGCACTGTATAATACCGGTTACCAAGCGAATTTAGCCATGGCAGCAAAAGGAATTACCTCAGCCTCAGGATGGCGGGGAGAGGTGATCAATGCTCTTGGGACAGGTTATAATGCAAATAGTATTCTATCTAACTTTGTCCATGGTTTGCTTTATTTTTTACCTGTCTTTTTAGTAACGAACATTGTAGGTGGATTTTGGGAAGTTCTTTTTGCTATTGTTCGGAAACATGAAATTAACGAAGGTTTTTTAGTTACCGGCATGTTGTTTCCAATGATTTTACCACCAACAATCCCCTTATGGCAAGTAGCCGTGGGAATTTCTTTTGGGGTTGTTTTAGGCAAAGAAGTCTTTGGTGGCACTGGAATGAATTTTTTAAATCCTGCGTTGGTTGGCCGTGCTTTTCTCTTTTTTGCATATCCAGCAAATATGTCAGGAAATGCCGTTTGGGTCGCTGTAGATGGCTATACAGCAGCAACACCTCTTGGCATTGCTGCTCAATCGGGATTAACGGCCGTTACGCAAACCTTAACTTGGAAAGATGCGTTTTTAGGCTTTATGCCAGGTTCGATGGGGGAAACTTCTGCGTTAGCCGCTCTTTTAGGAGCTGCTTATTTAATTTATACGGGTATTGGCTCATGGAGAGTCATGGTTAGTGTCGTTGCGGGATTAGCGGTAACGGTATTTACTTTAAATGCAATTGGGTCTGATACGAATCCTATGTTTGCACTACCTTTCCATTGGCACTTAGTTTTAGGTGGTTTTATGTTTGGAACTGTATTTATGGCCACGGATCCTGTGTCGGCAGCACAGACAAACACGGGTAGGTACATTTATGGCTTTTTAATTGGATTTATGGTCGCTCTCATCCGGGTGATTAACCCGGCATTCCCGGAAGGAATGATGTTAGCGATTTTATTTGGCAACGTTTTTGCACCAATCATCGATTGGTTTGTCATTCAAAAAAATATAAAAAGAAGGAAGTTGAAAAGTGCAAGTTAATAGCATTAAAAACACAATGATTGTTACATTAGCCGTGAGTATTGTATGCTCACTCATGGTAAGCTATGCTGCTGTTTCTTTAAAGCCTTTACAAGATAAAAATAAGGTTTTAGATAAGAAAGAAAATGTATTAAGAGTGGCTGGCTTATACCATGAAGGTGTCGATGTGGAGAAGGAGTTTAAGAAAGTAACGCCGGTTGTTATTGATGTCGATACTGGAGAAATTGTAACCGATAAAAATATTATTGATCCAGAAAAATTCGATCCGAAAGCGGCGGTCAAAGATCCTAAACTGAGTGAGCCAATTCCACCAGAAAAAGATATCGCAGATATTAAACGTCGTTCCAAATATACTGTTGTCTACATGATTAAACAAGATGGCCAATTAAAAACCCTAATTTTACCAATTCATGGTTTAGGACTATGGTCTACCTTGTGGGGCTTTATTGCTCTTGAAGGTGACTTAAATACAGTGAAAGGTTTAGGGTATTATGAGCAGGCGGAAACTCCAGGCTTAGGGGGAGAAGTGGATAATCCGAAGTGGAAAGCTCTATGGAAAGGAAAACAAATTTATGATGAAAATGGTAATGTAAAGTTGCATGTTATTAAGGGTACGGTGGATAACTCAAAGCCAGATGCAAAATATATGGTCGATGGTTTATCAGGGGCTACCATGACATCGCGAGGTGTATCCCACATGATTGCATATTGGTTTGGAGACCATGGGTACAAGAAGTTTTTACAGAAGCTAAAAGCAAGCTTGCAGCAAGAAAACCAACAAGGGGGAGCATCATGAAAGAAGTAAAAAAGGCACTTTTTGACCCGATATTTAATAATAATCCGATTGCAATTCAAATTTTAGGGATTTGTTCCGCTCTTGCGGTTACTTCGCGCATGGATACCGCACTTGTGATGTCTGTTGCTGTGAGTTTAGTAACTGCTTTTTCGAGCATGTTTGTAAGTGTGATCCGGAATCGAATTCCAAGCAGTATTCGTATTATTGTTCAAATGACCATTATTGCTTCTTTAGTCATTGTGGTCGATCAAATTCTTCGTGCCTATTACTTTGATTTAAGTAAGAAGCTTTCTGTATTTGTTGGCTTAATTATTACAAACTGTATTGTAATGGGACGGGCTGAGGGATATGCGATGAATCATCCACCCCATTTAAGTTTTTTAGATGGCATTGGAAATGGGATTGGATATTCTGTCATTTTAATGGGAGTCTCTTTTGTAAGAGAGCTCTTTGGCTCAGGCAAAATATTTGGTCACGTCATATTTCCTTTAGCAAAAGATGGCGGCTGGTACGTGCCGAATGGTTTGTTACTATTACCCCCATCAGCTTTCTTTTTAATTGGAATTTTTATATGGATCTTAAAAACTTGGAAATCTCACTTAATTGATGAGGCATAGGAGGAATCATGTTTGAGGTATATTTAAGTTTATTTTTAAAATCGGTTTTTATCGAGAATATGGCCCTTGCCTTTTTCTTAGGCATGTGTACTTTTTTAGCGGTTTCCAAAAAAGTAGAAACCGCAATTGGATTAGGCATAGCAGTAACCATTGTACAATTCATCACTGTACCTGTGAATAACATTCTTTTTCAGCATGTATTAAAAGAAGGGGCCTTAGCATGGGCAGGCTTGCCAAATGTGGATTTAACCTTCTTAGGCTATATTACTTACATTGGGGTGATTGCAGCCATGGTGCAAATTTTAGAAATGACCCTAGATAAGTTTTTCCCAGCCTTGTATCATGCTCTTGGAATTTATCTTCCTTTAATAACCGTAAACTGTGCTATATTAGGTGGTTCTCTTTTTATGGTAGAACGCGATTATACTTTTGCTCAAAGTTTAGTGTATGGTTTTGGATCCGGGTTTGGTTGGGCACTGGCGATTATTACATTAGCCGGTGTGCGCTTTAAGCTTAAATATAGTAATATTCCAGTTGCTCTCCGAGGTTTAGGAATTACATTTATAACCGCCGGGTTAATGGCAATGGCTTTTATGGCCTTTTCGGGAATTCAGCTTTAATAAAATGCAAACAAAAAAAGGAAACAGGAATGAATGAGATTTTACTAGGGATGTTCATGTTCACCCTTGTGGTGGTACTGTTAGTGGTTGTTATTATTTTTGCGCGGTCAAAATTAGTTGCAGAGGGAAATGTAAAAATTATCGTCAATGACGATGAAGAGCATGCCATAGAAGCCCCTGCGGGTGGGAAGCTCTTATTTGTATTAGCGGAGCATAATTTATTTGTACCTTCTGCCTGCGGTGGTGGTGGTACCTGTGGACAGTGTAAAGTGAAAGTACTCGAAGGTGGTGGGGAAATCCTGCCAACGGAATTATCACAAATTACGAAAAAAGAAGCAAGAGAAGGGTATCGTTTATCTTGCCAAGTGGCCGTAAAAAATGATTTAAAAATTGAAGTGCCAAAAGAAGTCTTTGGAATTAAAAAATGGGATTGCACAGTTCGATCAAATCACAATGTCGCTACTTTTATTAAAGAGCTTGTGTTAAATTTACCGGAAGGAGAAGATGTAAACTTTCGTGCTGGTGGTTATATACAAATTGAAGCACCACCACATGAGGTATCCTTTACAGATTTTGATATTGATGAAGAATATCGAGATGAGTGGGATAAGTATAATTTATGGAGATATAAATCGGTCGTAAAAGAGCCGATTATGAGAGCCTATTCCATGGCAAATTATCCATTAGAAAAAGGGATTATTATGCTAAATGTGCGGATAGCTACCCCGCCACCAAATAAACCAGATGCACCTCCGGGAAAAATGTCATCTTATATTTTTAGCTTAAAGCCGGGAGATCATGTTACCATTTCAGGACCTTATGGTGAGTTTTTTGCAAAAGATACAGATAACGAAATGGTTTTTATTGGTGGTGGTGCAGGTATGGCACCTATGCGATCACACATTTTTGATCAGCTTAAGAGGCTGCATACCAAACGGAAAATTACCTTTTGGTATGGAGCTAGAAGTTTGCGCGAAATGTTTTATGTGGATGATTTTAATAAACTTCAGGAGGAGCATGAAAACTTTAAATGGTTTGTTGCCTTATCAGATCCCAAACCCGAGGATAATTGGACAGGATATACAGGGTTTATTCACCAAGTCTTATATGATAATTACTTAAAAGATCATCCAGCACCGGAAGATTGTGAATATTACATTTGTGGTCCCCCGATGATGCTTTCGGCTGTCATTAACATGCTGCATGATTTAGGAGTAGAAGACGAGAATATTCTATATGATGATTTTGGCGGGTAAGAAAACATTTTTTATGAAGATTGCCACTGCTTATAAAGTAGTGGTATTTCTTCTTGGCTTTGTACTTCTTTACTCGCCAATATATGCAGCATCTTCTTTAGCGTACCCGAAGTTATCAAAAGAGCTATCTGGAAATAAATTGCAATATGAAACAGGAGAGCACTGGATGGTCAACTTACTTGTGGGGGCTTTTTCGGGAGCTGCTTTAGGTACACTTACTGGCCTATCCATGTATAACAGTTCCGATATGACGGCTACTAACCAAAATTTAGTGATTTTCGCGGGAGGTGGCGGTTTAGCAGGGGGAATTCTCGGTGGAGTTTTTACTTGGATAGAAATTGGTCGAGGGGAGCAGTTTACCATTGGTAAAGAGTTCATGGATTATTCTTGGTATGGGGGCATTGGAGGAGGCGTTTTAGGAGCGATGGCAGGTCTCATTCCTTATGCATCGAGTAAGAATACAGATGATATTTTAAAGTTTACTGGCTATGGTGCGGGAATTGGAATTGCTATCAGTTGGATGCTCTTTCTCTGGAATCCCTTTGAAAAATCATCGGAATCATTGCAATTTCTACGAGAAGGATCAAGTCGGTATGGTCGTTTATCTATCTTTTTAGCCGATGATTTTGGTCGGCCGGCAGTAAAGGGGTTATGGCAAATCGCTTTTTAATGGCGTTTTGCGCTATACTCGTAATCTTATCACTCGCTTTTCTGTTTCCCGTTTTGTCTTTTGCAAAAGAACCAACTCGGGTCGGTTACGTGGATTTAAAATTCATTTTTGAAAATTCTGTTTTAAAAAATAGGCTCTATGCAGAATTCATGCAACAGAAATCACAATTAAAAAGACAAATACGAAATTTGGCTTTACGAAAAAGAAAACTGGAGCTCTTGTATGCAAAACAGTATAATCTTTTAGGCTATCAGGAAGCCATGGCAGAAGAAAAGAAACTGCAAGAGAAAATTTTAAATTTAGAGAAGCAAATTGATAGAGTAAAAAAAGATATTAAATCCTGGGAAAATGAAAACATGGCCATTTTGTTCGATGAAATTATCAATGCATTGTCCGTCATCAGTAAAGAAGAAAATATTCAGCTTTTTTTATCTCGGGAAAGCGCTTTAGTTTATGGAGATACGGATCTAGACTACACGCAAAGAGTGATTGATTTAATTAATGCCATTGATGAGCGCAACACCCCGTCTGCTAAATAATGCAAACCGAGTCGAAAAGAATTATGGCTGTGGATTATGGCCGCAAAAGAATTGGCATTGCCATCAGCGATGAGCAAAGAATTGCAATTACACCACTGCCTATTTTATATTACACGCAAAAAAACTTTTGGAAAGATTTTGATAGTATCATTGAAAAATACCAACCAGGAGAAATTATCATTGGAAATCCTGTATTAGCGGATGGCAGTGAAGGCAGCTTAAGTTATGAAATTTCTAATTTCAAACGAAGACTCGAAAAAAAATTTCCGCACATTAAAATTACTCTTTTTGATGAGACATACACTTCCCAAGTGGCAGTTTCCATTATGGAAATCAACCGCAGTAAGAAATTAAGCCCTAAAAAAAATAAGAAAAAGATAGATTCCGTAGCTGCCGCCGTGTTACTGAAAGATTATCTAAATCAGCGTTAAATGGTAAGGTAGCTTAGTGGTATATGAATGTGGCCCAGAAACCTTGCAAGGGAAACTTCTTTACACAAAGTATAGAAAGAAAAAAAAACTTATTATGCTTACCTGGCTTCCGCAAGGAAAATTAAGAACCCTTTTAAGGTCGTGGTATATTTTGGTTTTGCGCATTATCGAACCTTTCCTTCGCCGATCCCGTAAAACTAACTGTAAAATTCTATTCGACACTGCTATTGCCGAAGGTGACTCGCTTCTGCTTTATGCTCATTATCACACAGATGAAATTCCCGAGTATGTATGGAATATTTTGCATGAATTTTACAAGTTAAACTGGAAAATTGTCTTTGTTAGTGCAGGTAAGCCATTAACTAAAAAAGAGATTGATCTATTAAAATCAACTTGTTCCGTCTTGATAGAAAGAGAAAACATTGGTTATGATTTTGGATCCTGGAAAGATGCTCTCATGTCATTGCCTTGGCAAAAGGCAAGTCGAATAATACTTCTGAATGACAGTGTGCTAGGGCCATATCATCCCATTGAAAACTTATTACAAAAAGCAGAAAAATCCACTGCTGACTTTTACGGCATCTTTGAAAGTCGAGAGGGGAAGCCACACTTGCAAAGCTTTTTTTTATATTTTAAAAAATCAGTTTTAAACTCAGAGGCATTTGAAAAGTTTTGGGATACGTTATCTTTTTATCCAGTCTGGGCAAAACCTTTGATTGTTTACAAGTATGAAATTGGCCTTTCCGATGGCTTGCTTAAAGCTGGATTTACGTTTGATTCTCTAATTCGTTACGAAGACTATAAAAACAAAATTGGCAAGCGAAATCCTGCATTTTATTTTGCACAAGAAGCCGTTAAGTATTTTGAGTGCCCCTTTGTTAAGAAAAGACTCTTACAAAATCCTGCGAACTTTGGCTATTCAAAATTAAATTTTAAGTAAGTATTTTTTATACGGATCAGGAAGTTCAATCTTTTCA
>RFJE01000393.1 GCA_003695005.1 Candidatus Hydrogenedentota bacterium
CTTTTAAGCTTAAATTATCTACATAGAAATAAAAAGGTCCACCAACTTCATGAACATCAGATACAACAAAGAACGAAACAAATTGTAAATTTTTATCTAATAAGGAATAGCGGGGACTCTGGGGAATCCATCCAGGCACCGTTACTGTCATTTTTCGCCATCCGAGAAAATCTAAACGTCCTACACGAAGCTTATGAATTTTTCCTGTAAAATCGCGCAATTTAATAAATAATGTATGTCTATATTTTCTACCAAGAACCCACATAGAAAATTGTCGGACAACTCCTTTAATTTTAAGCTCATGGGGTGGCTTTACTTCTACGCGATCAAAACCTCGATCCTTAAAGAAAGTCTTAATTCCAAGAATATGGTTTTCCCCTTCTTTAAACATTTGCTTTTCTTCGGTAGAAATTAATTCAGGGTTAAACACATCTCTAATTTCGCCTAGCTGAATAGTTTTTCTTGTTTTTGTTTCCCCTAAGGGGGTGGTAGAAAACGCTCGCCAATCTTCTGAATTCTCAAAATCATCTAATAATATATCTTTCAATAATCCCTTTGTTTTTTGCCGATTTCCCTGGTTTTGATTTTGGTTCTGCTGCGCCACTAAAACGCTTGCAAGCAAAATAAAGGCCAAAATCGCAATTCCTTTTGCCATCTTTCCGATTCCATTCTGTTTCATGACTTGAACTCCTTTTAAGTCTTTCCGGCTCTTAAGCCTTGTAAGGCACTTCTGTACTTTTTATCGGAGATTGCAAGCATTTTCTTGAATTTTTTTCCCTGTAAGCGCTTAATCTTTCCCTATATTTAGGATGGGGGACACCCCCCTGCCTCCGAATCCGCGGACGTTCTTCGAATTTAGCGTAAAATATCACTCGTATTTCAAAGTTATTTTTCTGCATCGGATTGCTGTACGTTTTCCATCCTGTCAACCGTCTCATCACTGCGGGATTCTCCGGCACCCCCCGTGCGGAATAGCTAGAAAATAGTACAATCCGTATCAGCTACAATGCTCATTACTACTACATTTTTCACTTATTTTACACTTACAGGTAAAGATTTGGCGCTTACACCAATGAGATGAGCGGCTACATTTTCGTGGAATATTACAGCATAGGAAGCGGGGCTTCTTATTGAAATGACTCGTGGTTTTCATGTCTCATGCTCGAAAACTCGCTGTGCCAATTACATAAAACTCCATGACGAGCTATATATTAGCTTATTGCTGCTACAGCGCCAGGTCCTCCTATGGTAAATACCAGAAAGACCCTCTGCTAGCAGTGCAAAGTAGCGCACATCAATGAGTTTTTGAAATTTTGCCATGCTTTTCTTATCACGTTTTATAAAGCAAACACTTACCTTTCCACTTCCCCCTGCAATTAGAGTTTTTACCACAACCTTTAAATACATCCTTAATGCAATATCTGCGATGACCGAATGACACACCCTTGCATGGTCAGCCAGCATTATGAGTATGTTATACACTTCCGGATCCCATTCCACCGATACTTTCTTGTACTTGCCAATTGTTGGATTTTTCCTTCGAACGCGGGTAGTATTACAAACTTTATGACGTCTTACCTTTTTCGCTACAATGCGGATACAGGCAGAAATAATCTCAGTGTTACTCATCTTAATGCCATTTTCTTTCAGCTTGTTTTTCGCAGCGTTTATGCGGTATCGTTGCCAATTTGGCAAAGAAATACTTGTGTCGTATTGCTCGTCTTGGCCACGATTTACAATATTTAAAATCACTTTTCCGCCTTGTCTCGTCGAAAGGGAAGTTGGATTCGCTCTTTTTTTTCTCATATTCCCTCCATGTACAGAACAAATATAACAGATAATTTGTAAAGTATATTATTTATTATGCGAGAACAGAAATTTTTTTCCATAAAAGTGTAGCGCTCTCCCAAAGAGCGCTCCAAGGAGTGCAAGCATTCGAAAAAAACGTGACAGGCTTAATCCTGTGTGGAGTCTTGACATAAATGGAAGAAAAACGTCGTAGCCCTAGAATTCCCGTTCGAATCAACATTAAAACCATTTTAGCTGGAATAACGGAACTGGAAGGAGAGGCGGTGGACTTATCTAAGGAAGGAATGGGGATTTTGTTAAATGATGATGTTCCTGAAAATTTATCCCCGGGCAATAATATTATTGTTCATTTAAATCATGTGGATTTAAAAAGAGAATTGGACTTGCCCGGTAAAATTCGTTGGATTGAACGAAACCCCGACGGAAATCGATTAGGAATCCATTTGCGCAGTGAAAATAACCCGGATAAAAATATGTATTTAGCTTGGCTAGAACACTTACACTATCAAAAAGATATTTAAAAAGAGTTCTTCTCTGTAATTTCTTTATAGGCACGCTTAGCAAAGAAAATAAAAGCCCAACTTGTTAGATAGTCAAACAAGGCAACCGCTAAAAAGGCAACGTGCGCGGAAGAAAAAAAGTCTAGTAAAAATAAAGTTGCATTGTAAGCTTTTAAGAATACGAGTGGTATTAAAATCGGATAAAATTTCTTTAAGTTAAGTTGCAAAAGTAAGCACATAAAGCCTAATGTCATTACATTTGCCGATCCTAAATATCGCCATATCCGACTCGCTAATTCGTGAGAATAATCAAATGGACCTGCACCTAATAAAACAGAAATTTGTGAAAACTGCTTTAAAGCGACTTCTGGGAAAAAAGAATAGCTAATTGCTGGGATGAAAAAGTTAAGAGTTAGTATGGTATATATGATTTGAAAATGCCGGTATGCTTTTGAATTTGTATGAAAATAAAATTGTATCCAAGACATAGGGAAAAATGACATTTAAAAGCATGGCGTCAAGAAAATCAGAGTCTGTGCGCCAACTGTCGCACAGACTCTTGCAAACAGGATGTTTGCTACATTTTGCGAGAAAAACGCTAGTTTTTCGAGTAAATTGGGAGCGAAAATGCGGCTTTGCCGCATTGAAGCGTCCCGCTTGTGTGCCAACAGGAAGTTGGCGCACAAGCTCATCAGAAAAGGGTCGAACAGTTGACGAGTGCAAGAAATAAAAGAGTGTGGC
>RFJE01000045.1 GCA_003695005.1 Candidatus Hydrogenedentota bacterium
CCGAAACACGTGTTGCATCCCAATAGTCTTTGTTTGTAAGGTTTGCTTTCTTAATGCGGATTTGTTCAAGATGCTTGTGCATATTTTCCACCATGACCACACTAGCATCCACCATAACACCAATGGCAATGGCGACTCCGCCCATGGACATAATATTGGCAGCCACTCCAAAAGCTTGCATTAAAAAGAACGAGATAAGTACGCCTAATGGAAGTACAACGAGAGCTACAAGTGCCGAGCGGACATGTAGTAGAAAAATAAGGGTAACAATAGAGACCACTAGCAATTCTTCTAAAAGTTTTTGCGTTAAGTTAGAAATGGCTCGGTGAATTAATGCACTTCTGTCATACGTAGTTACGATTTCTACGCCTTCGGGTAAAGATTTTTGAATTTCTTTAAGCTTGGCTTTTACCCGATCAATTGTTTTTATAACATCTTCGCCTTGTCGCATAATAACGATGCCACCAACAACTTCTCCTTCCCCGTCTAAATCCGCAATTCCACGTCTTAAGTCCGGCCCTTCGGAAACATAAGCCACATCGCCAATACGCAGAACTGCCCCTTCTTTACTGGAACGAATTGGAATTTGCTTTACATCTTCCACATTTTGAATATAGCCTTTTGCTAAAACAATAAACTCTGCCTCGGCTTGTTGAAAAAGCCGAGCTCCCATTTCCATATTACCTCTTTTTAATGCCCGGCGGATATCATTTAAGGTAAGATTGTATTGATACAGTCTTTCGGGATTTACTTCCACTTGAAACTGTCTCTTAAACCCACCAACACTGGCCACCTCGGCAATTCCGGGAACAGCTGTAAGCTCGTACCTTAAAACAAAGTCCTGCAAATCGCGTAAATCTGCTAGTGAGTTTTTCCCATTCGTATCGCGTAATGCGTACTCAAAAATCCATCCGACGGAAGTCGCATCTGGTCCAAGTTCTAAAGTAACTCCCCTTGGAAGTTTCGCCTGCATTGAGTTTAAGAATTCTAAAACACGGCTTCTTGCCCAATACAAGTCAGTTCCATCTTCAAACAAAATATAGACAAGGGAAAAATGGAAGAATGAATATCCCCGCACGACTTTCGCATAAGGTACAGAAAGCATCCGTGTTGTAAGTGGATAAGTAACTTGGTCTTCTAATACCTGCGGCGGCTGCCCGGGATATGTTGCCTGAATAATCACCTGTGTATCGGATAAATCTGGAATGGCATCGAGCTTAACTCGGCTTAAACTCCATATACTTAAAACCGTTAAGACTCCTGTAAAAATTAAAACTAGAGTTTTGTTATCAATACACCAATCAATAAATCTTTTCATAATAATCTCCTAACTTAATTTTTTTATTTTAAGGAAGGGGGGGACACCCCCCTGCCTTCGAATCCGCGGACGTTCGCGCAGCAAAGAACGAAATTTTATTCTTCTTAATCAGAATGCTTAAGTCCCAAGAGCAGAAAACAGCGTCCTCCGTCCCGTCGGCCGTGCGCTCACTGCGGGATTCTCCGGCACCCCCCGCGATATTCTTTAAGTTAAAGTTTAATCCTTTCATAATAGCTTACCTCTATATTCAGTAATTTTTGGTGCAGGGAAAAAAGGCCTGCTCGGCGCAGTTCCGCAGGCTTCGCCGAGGACTGTTTGAGCACGAGCAGGTCTTTTTTCCCCATTTTTAATTCCATACCAGCGATACGGCGTTTCGCCGTATCGCTACTCTCTACTTAATGGTGATGCCCCACCATACCGCCTTTAGAAACAGCTTCTTTTAAGGAAGCTTCGGAATCGAGCAAGAATTGGCCATTTACGACAACAAGCTCATTTTCTTTTAATCCTTTTGAGATTACAGCCTTACCATGAGAAATTAGTTGTACTTCTACGTCTCGAAGTTCAAACTCGCCATCTCCTGTGGAAACAAATACATAGCTTTTTTCTCCCGAATAAATGACTGCTGAATCTGGAATGATGATTCGTTTGCCCGGCAAAGTAGACTTTACATGAACTTCACCAAACATTCCGGGTTTTAACAAATTGCCGGCATTTGGAACAACAATCCGAACTTTTAAGTCACGAGTTTCGGGATTTAAATAAGGGTAAATTAAATCAATCCGCCCGATAAATTTCTTATCCGGATAGGCCGCTGTTTTCAAGATAACCTTTTGTCCTGTTTTCACAAAGGGTAAATCCTTTTCAAAAATATGAATAAACACCCATAGCTTACTTAAATTTGCAATACGCATAATTTCCTGACCGGCTTTAATAAATTGGCCTTCTAAAACATTTTTCTTAACCACAACTCCGGTAATTGGTGAAGTGTACCAAGTCCGCCTAGACACTTTTCCTGTTTTTTCTAATTTACGAATTTCTGCCTCGGGAACATCTAAATACTTAAGCTTGTTCCTGGCCGATAATACGGTAGGGTCAGTTAAAATTTCCGATTCTGTTTTCCCTTGAGAAGCATACGCTTCTTTTAAACTTTGGTATGTAGTAAGGTATTCTTCCATGGCAGCTAAAATTTTCGGACTATAAATACCCATGAGAAGTTGTCCTCGCTTTACTTTTTGCCCTTCTTTAGAAACAAAAAGTTTTTCTACCCAACCATCATACTTTGTTGTAATAATAACTAGTCGATTGTTATCTTCATTATAGTCAATATGAGCAGAATACTTCCCGGTCTTACTAAAAACTTGATATTCAGCTGGAACCGTTAACAATTTTGCGTTTACTAAAAGCTCTTCGGCTACGGAAAAAGTAAATCCTTTTTTCGTTTTTTCCCCGTCCATTTTAGACATATCATGGCCTTCATGCTTTTTTTTCTTTTTGCCTGTTGGTTGAAACACTAACTTCATACCACAAATAGGGCAATTCCCCGGCTCATGCTTAATGACTTGTGGATGCATAGAGCACGTATAATATCCGTCCACTTTTTGAGTGTTACTTTGCTTTTTACATTCAGAAAATGTAAGCAGCAAAACCGGAATAAACAAAATGAGGCGCTTCATAACTTTACTCTCCTTAATCGTAAAGAGTTACTAATAACAGAAACACTGCTAAAGCTCATAGCAGCAGCTGCGATGATAGGGGATAAAAGAATGCCAAAAAACGGATAAAGAACTCCTGCTGCAATAGGAACCCCAAGAGCATTATAGCCAAAAGCAAACCATAAGTTTTCAATGATATTGCGCATTACTTTTTCGGAAAGCTTTCGAGCTCTTGCAATTCCCATTAAAGACCCTTTCACAAGAGTAATCCCTGCGGATTCCATAGCAATGTCGGTTCCATTTCCCATGGCAATGCCGACATCTGCTATGGCTAAAGCAGGAGCATCGTTAATACCATCACCTGCCATTGCTACTATTTTACCTTGCTTCTTTAAAGATAAAATATAATCATGTTTGTCCTGAGGCAAGACCCCTGCTTTTACATGCTGAATGCCTAACTTTTCGGCTACAGCTTTTGCTGTAACTTCATTATCACCTGTAAGCATGTGAACTTCCACCCCTTCTTTCTGCAATGCTTTAATGGCCGCAAAGGAATCTTCTTTGATCGGGTCGCTCATACTAAAAATTGCTATCGGGGTTTCTGCTTTGTATAAAAACATCACGGATGCCCCTTCTTTTCTTAAATCATCTGCTTTTTGCAAAAAGCGAGAAATATCTGCACCAATAACATCAGCTAGCTTTTCATTTCCAATCGAGTATAAAACTCCGTTAAAAGTTGCCTGCGCTCCTTTCCCGGTAACGGAATGAAAATCAGATGTTTCTAAAGGGGAAACTTGTTCCTTTTTCGCTGCCTCTAAAATAGCTTCTGCTAAAGGATGCTCACTGTGAAGTTCAATGCCGGCAGCAATAGCTAAAACCTCCCGGCGACTTATGCCTTCTTGTAACAAAATTAAAGCAGTTAAAGCTGGCTTGCCTATTGTTAATGTGCCGGTTTTATCCGTAACTAAATCCGTTACTTTGCTCATGGTTTCTAAAGCTTCGGCATCCTGGATTAAAATACCATGCTTTGCTCCAATTCCCGTGCCCACCATGATAGACATTGGTGTGGCTAAACCTAATGCACAAGGACAGGCAATAATTAAAACAGCTACCGCATTTACAATGGCATAGGCATACGCCGGCTGTGGCCCAAAAATTGCCCATACAATGAAAGTAATAATGGCAGATAAAACGACTGCTGGAACAAAATACAAAGAAACAGTATCCGCTAATTTTTGCATAGGCGCTCGGGATCGAGCCGCTTTCGAAACTAAATCTATAATTTTTGCGAGCATCGTATCGGATCCTGTTCGTAATGCTTTTAGAATGAAAGCACCTGTTTGGTTTAGAGTACCCGCACTTACCTTATCACCTACTTTTTTTTCAACAGGAATTGGTTCGCCCGTCAGCATCGATTCATCTACAACGCTCTTACCTTCTATCACTTCACCATCTACTGGAATTTTAGCACCCGGCTTAACCCGAACTTTATCCCCGGGTTTTACGAAAAGAGTTGGTATTTCTTTTTCGCTGCCATCTTCCTGAATGACAATGGCTGTATCCGGTGCAAGTGACATTAAGGATTTAATTGCTTCCGAAGTTTTTTTCCGAGCTCGCAACTCGAGCACTTGTCCCATTAACACCAAGGTAATAATGACAGCTGCCGCTTCGAAGTAAACTGGGATGGTGCCATCTTCTTTTCGAAAACCATCCGGAAAAATCTCGGGGAAGAAAAGCGCGGCAGTAGAATAAACCCATGCAGCAGCCGTGCCTATAGAAATTAAAGTGAACATGTTTGGACTTTTATTTTTAATGGAAGCCCATCCCCGTTTAAAAAATTCCCATCCTCCCCACCATACCACAGGGGTTGCGAGAAAGAATTGAAAAAGACCAAGAGAAAACCCCGAAAAGGTTTTCGATAAAATGTTACCCGGTATCATTTCCCACATAGCTACCACTAAAACGGGAAGGCTCATTACGAGAGATGCCCAAAAGTGTCGAGACATGTACCGCAGTTCTGAATCATCCTCTTCCTGAACAACTTGCATTGGTTCTAATGCCATGCCACATTTTGGACAAGATCCGGGATGATCCTGTACCGCTTCCGGATGCATAGGACAAGTATATTGAATTTTTACGGTTGGAATGGACTCTGGCTCTAATGCCATGCCACAATCAGGACAAGCACCCGGATGATCTTCTTTTACTTCGGGATGCATTGGACAAGTGTATGTAGCCCCTTCGACGTGTTCATGTATGGTAGTTGGATCATAATCTTTGGCTAAATACTTTTCCGGATCTTCTTGAAATTTATGCACACAATGATCCGAACAAAAATAATATGTTTTAGAGTGATACTCTACTTTCCCCGCAGCGCGGGAAGGTAGCACTTTCATGTGGCAAACAGGATCAATTTCTTCTTGCTCAGAATTTTGCACATACTGCCGTGGACTTAATAAAAACTTTTTACGGCAATCCGAACTGCAAAAATAGTATGTTTCTCCTTCGAACGGAAACTTAAACTTACTTTCGTCGGGATTGACTTCCATCCCACATACAGGATCTTTTACAAATTGTTTATTCATGGTTCTCTCCTTTGCTCTTACTTAAAAGATAGTTTAGCTTAAATAAGCTAATGTCTAAATCTCGTTTATTTTGCGCTTGGGCAAGAGATAAGTCTAAATACCGCCGGTATGCATCAAGCACATCTAATAAAGTAACGGTTCCAGATGATAAAGCCCCTAATTGCGCTTTATACGTTGCTAACTGCCTTGGAATGACCGTTTTTTTGTAATTTTCATACTGCATAAAATTGCGCTTTGCTTTAGCATACTCCTCTTTCCACGCCGATAACAATTTAAGCTTGATTTCTTCTAAAACAGATTTACTTTGTTGCGCTTTTTTTTCGGCTTCTTTAATTTCGAAGCGATCTTTGATAGGATAAAAAAGTGGTAAGGGAACCGATGCTTTTAATGAAAGAAAATCTTCTCCTTGGTCACGGCCTGGAATTTCATTGCGGAATGTATAAGCACCGGATATGGTAACACTCGGGAATAATTTTCCTTTTTTCCAAGCAGCATTAGCTTTTTCTGCTAAATAGATTTGTCTTGCTTGTAAATACAAAGGATGTCTTTGTGGCACAAAGGCTGTTTGTTTTGGAAGTTTAAAATCAAACTCTGCTTGTGCAATTCGCAATGAATCCCAAGGGAATGTTTGACCCGAGAGAGCTTCTATTTTCGATCGTACTTTTTCTAAATTAGCTTCTCCCTGCCAAATTTTATTATCTAGCATTGCTAAATCGGCTTCTAGTTTTAATAGCTGTGAGCTATTCATTTTGTTTACCGAAACTCGGGCTCGTGCCACCCGAATAATTTCATTTAAGGTTTTTTTATTTTCTTTGTATATAGAAATATACTTTTCCCAATACAGTAAATCGCTGTATAAAGAATAAATTTGGAATTTAACCCTCTCCATTGTTTCCTGGTATTCTGATTTTGCCGAGTAAAATTTATACTTTTCTCTGCTGCGCCGAAATTCGGATTCCCATGGAAAACTAATTTCTTGCGAAAGTGATACCGTAAGCCCCGACATGGGGTGCTGGTTTAACGAA
>RFJE01000394.1 GCA_003695005.1 Candidatus Hydrogenedentota bacterium
GAGTTTATTTTGCCCTTGGTGGCATTTATGCAGCAGAAGGGAAAATACCCAATGCTATTTCCGAATACCAAAATGTTATTGAGCTTCTTAAAAAACTGTATCCCGACTCGTACTCGCAAAATCCTTCGTATAAAAATGCGATGCGTAATTTGCAAATTTTAAGGAACCGAATGTGAGCGAACAAGAACTTTTCTTGTCTCTACATTTTTGTGGTGCAACCTTACAAGAGCCCCTTGTATCGTATTTAGAACAGGAAAACTACAGCCGTCTTCTTTTGTATGCGAAAAACCTCTATGGCACTTTATTTCTAAAAAACCTCGAAAAAGCTAAAAGAACCATAGAACTCTGCCACAAAAAAAATTGTTTTATGATTACCATAAAAGATAAAAATTATCCAAAATTATTAAGCCATATTCCGCAAGCTCCTCTTGTTTTTTTTGCCCGTCATCCTACAAAAAAGCAATTTTCGTTCGAGAGCCAAAAAACAGTCTCCATTATTGGCACTAGAAAACCTTCTGCAACAGGAATTCTACTAACCCGTGCAGTTGCTTCGTTCTTTGCAAAAAATGGATTTACCGTCGTTTCGGGGATGGCAATGGGAATTGATGCGATTGCTCATCGATCCGCTCTAAAATATTCAGAAAGCATTGGTGTCATTGCTCATGGCCTCGACTATATTTATCCACAGGTTAACCGCGATTTGTATATGGAAAAAAATCTCTGGCTTCTTACCGAGTACACGTTTGGACAAACACCTAAAAGATACCACTTTCCCCGCCGAAATCGCATTATCTCCGGCTTATCTCCAATAACCATCTTCATGGAAGGGGGAACTACATCCGGCGGGCAAATTACCGTACGCTATGCATTGCAGCAAGGCCGCGAAGTATGCGCATTTTCTCACTCTTTACTTTTAAACAACAAAGGTGGCGAAAAACTCATTTCAGAAGGGGCATTTAACTTATCCCCCTTTTTTCGCGTCGAGCAAAAAGAAGGCAAAGGGATCAATCCCTTTGTCCACAATAAAGAATATACCAGCTATTTAGGAAATTTTCAGTTTGTGCGGGTGGAAGAGCCTTCGGGCAATTTAGCAAAAGAACTACTGAGTAGCTTATTAACAATCTCGGAAAATTGCTTTAATGCTTTTCCCCTATTTAAAGTAAACCGCGCATAAATTTGCTTTTTAGGACGAAAAACTTCTATTTTAGAATCTGTGCTAACTTGCCATAAATATCCGGCTGCCATCGCTGCTTTTTTCCTACTTTCTGAATAACTCCCATAAGGCCATGCAAACGAAACAACCGGTTTACCAATGCGGTTTTCTAACTCTAACCGCGAAAACAAAAGTTCCCTGTAAAATTGCACACTATCTTGCTTTGGTTTGCTTAAATCCGAATGACTTAAAGAATGAGATCCCACCTCAATTTGATTCGGCAACTCCCTTAAAAAAGAGTAAAACTCTGAATTTTTTTGGTATCGATTTAAATAAATATAAAAAGTGGCGCCAAGATTATATTTTTTTAAAGTAGGCCATACTTTCTTTTTTAAGGATAAATAACCATCATCAAAGGTTAAAACAATTGTAGGCTTCTTTTCTTTTGACTGTAACCAATCTCGAAAGGATAAAACTTGCCACAGGTTTTTCTTTTTTCCTTGCACAATTTTTTTTATAAGCTTTTGAAATTCACGAGTTTTTAAAGCATATTTTCCCTTTCCACCAATATCGTGTAAACATAGGATTGCTGCTTTTTTGCTAGAAAAAGCTACAAGTGGCAGGGAAAACAGTTGCAAAAACATCCCTATGATAAAAAAATTACGTATGGCAAATCGGGTCACTATTTATATAAGAAAATTACGCTACCAAGAGGCCAAAAATCGGCTCTTGCATGAGCTCGATAAAGCCTTTGCAAACGGGTATTTAGAAGCAGAAATTATTCATGGCATTGGAACCTATACGCTTCGTAAAATGGTGGAAGAAGAAATTGCAAAGCTCGACTATGTACGGCCCTGCTCTCATCAACCAAATCCCGGGGCATACCATGTTCAGTTTTTGCAAATTCCGGATGACTTACGAAAAGAATATCTAGGGTGATTCTTTCTTCTTTTTAGCTTTCTCTTTAGCCTTTTGTGCTTTCTCAAGTTCTTGTTCGCGCTTAAGCTCTTTTTCCATATTTTCAAATTTTCTTAAGGTATTTTCCCATTCAATTAAGTACTGAACGCCGGATACAAAATCTGTTTCAATAAATACTTTTTTGTGACTCTCAGCACGGGGTGGCAAATTTTCTTTTGTTCCTACTGGTAAAATGCTAATAGTATTTTCCGGATATTGCTTGTAAAAACGAATCGTTAGGGGCTTTGCTTTGTTTTTCCAAAATACAACCACTGTTAAGTCTGGTGCTGGCAAATCATTTTGCAGCAGCAAAGCAGGCAAGTGATATTGAAAATCAATTGGTATGCGTAAAATTGGCTGTGCTAAAAACGAAGGTAATTTTGCAAACCTATCAAACTTATAAACCGTTACTTTGGCTTCTTTACCCGAAGGCTGCGGTTTTTTTTCAACAACGGAATAAGTAGAAAAAGTACCATTTGTTTTTTTAAATAAAATTGGCAAGCTATCCTGATACTTTTTGTTTAAGTGAACTTCTACTTTTTCAATATCTTTTTCGGTAAAATTACCTAGTTTTTTCTGGAAATAACTTAATGGATTTTTTTGTAAACGAGAAATCATGTATTGGTGCACAACATAAATCCAATTTTTACCGGGATCGTATAAATAAGTATGTGCTTTGGAATAATTTGCTTTTCCAATACAAAATTTACGAGAATCTCCCTCTCCTTCGGCAAGGGTGGTAAAATAATTCTTACAACTGTCTAAACCATAC
>RFJE01000395.1 GCA_003695005.1 Candidatus Hydrogenedentota bacterium
ATGTAGAACAAGACTGAGTATAACATGGTAAATATATAAATTCAATAAGGAGTAAACTATGGAAAATAAAAAACAAACTTTTAAAATAACTGTGGTAGGAATGACCTGTGATGGTTGTGCACGACACGTAGAAAAAGAATTATCAAAAATAGGTGCAGAAGCTCAGATCGCAAATTGGCAATCGGGAGAAGGCATTGTAAATTTTTCTGCTGATGTGGAACAGGCTAAAAAAGAATTTACAAAAGCATTGAAAAACACTCGCTATAAAGTAAAGGAGGTTCATCCCTTAGAGCCGGAATTGGAAAGGAAAAACAAAATTGAAAACTTTTCGCAAGATTCTCATAAAACAGATGCCGACCTTATTGTCATTGGCACAGGGGGAGCGGGAATGGCAGCTGCTATTGAAGCTGCAAACCAAGGTCGAAACGTTATCATCATCGAGAAAGAATCTCGCATAGGTGGTACTTGTGTAAACGTGGGATGCGTGCCTTCCAAAGAATTCGTTCATTTCGCGAGAAAAATTCACGCTGCCAAGAACGTTCCATTAAACGGGGTTCAAATAGAGACCAAAATACAGCTCGACTATCCAAAAGTTGTCGAAGCTCGTAAAAAGTTAGTTGCTCATTTGCGCACAGAAAAATACGAAGATGTATTAAAAGCCTATCCTAATATTCGCCTCATAAAAGGCACAGCTTCTTTTGAAAAAAGCTCTAGTGGGCTATCCGTAAAAATTACACAAGGAGATCAGGAAGAAGGGATTACAGCCAAAAAAGCAATTATTGCGACAGGATCTAGACCTCATATTCCGGATATTCGCGGTCTAAAAGAAGCAAATCCCTTAAACTCGACAGATCTTCTTTTTTTAGAGAAGTTACCGAAATCTCTCGTCATTCTAGGTGGTGGTTTTATTGCATTAGAGCTAGGACAAGCTTTTGCTAGAGTTGGAACACAAGTAACAATTTTAGCGCGATCTCGATTGCTTTCCAAGTGGGATGCAGATATTTCTAATACCATAAAAGAAGCCTTTGCACAAGAAGGAATCAAAGTATTCGAGCAGGTACAAATTGATGAGGTTAAGCGGAATCCAAATGTAGTTATCAAGGGAACTTCACAAGCAAAAAACATTGCTTTAAAAGCCGAAGAGATTCTCGTTGCCACAGGCAGAAAAGCAAATACCAAACATTTAAATTTAGACCAAGTAGGAGTAGAAACTCATCCAAAAACAGGATCGATTCTCGTTAATGAATATGGACTTACGACGAACTTAAATATAGCTGCTGCCGGTGATTGCACGCAGCATGCAAAACTCGTGTATTTAGCCGCTAAAGCAGGAAAGCTTGCTGCTCAAAATTTATTTCTGCCAAGCAATGATCAAAAAAGACTTGATTTATCCATTGTACCAGAAGTTATATTTACCGAGCCAGAATTAGCAAGGGTTGGTTTAAGCGAACAAGAGGCGTTAGCTAAAAATATCAACATCCAAGTAAGCAAATTTCCACTCAGTGCTTTGCCAAAAGCCATTGCTTCGCGGAATACATTGGGCTTTATAAAAATCATTGCAGATGCTAATAGTGGACAAATTTTAGGATCGCAAATAATATCCCCTCGAGCTGGTGAGCTTATTCATACAGTTGCTCTTGCCATGCGTTTAAGCAAAAAAGCCGGCTATACCATTCAAGACTTGCGAGAGGAGTTATTTGCTTACTTAACCGAAGCCGAAGGGATAAAGTTAGCTGCTCAAACTTTTTCTATGGATGTTTCGAAACTATCCTGCTGTGCGGGCTAGGGGTTTTTAAGGAAGGATCCCTGTAAAAAATATGGGATCATATCATCATAATGTTCGGAGAACGGGTTGCCGGATTGTCCGGCATGCCCCATTAAGTACACAGGATTTTCTTTTGAAAAATCCACAATAAGTCGCATGGCGGGAATAGCTAAAGTCCGATAACGATATTTCATATATCCCCAAGGATAAATCGAAACATTTAAAGTGTGATTGCTTCCGCCAATCGGATAGGGTCCGCGATTGAATAAAAAACGAACAGGAAAAATATCTTTTGTAAGATCATGCTGCCAGAAAATATAATGCAGTCTTCCCCACTTTCTTCCTTTGGCTTCTTGCTGTGCTTTGGCAAGGGATCTTGCAATAATATCTGCTTTGGTTTCTTTTTCGGGTGTACGCATATCGTCCCAAAAAGGAGAATGTTCCCTTCCTAATAAATGATCTTCTATGGCATTGTAGCTGCGTAAATTCGTTTCAATAAACATTTTCCAAAGACTCTTTTCCGATAACTCATCTCGAAAAATTTCTAAAGCAACATGGTGAAAAAATGCCCCCACCACAGCTGCTTCGCGAGAATTTTTGCTCATATTTCCATGAAATTGACTCCATGCTTTTAAGGCTTTAAAAGCATTTTCCCTATCTTGCTCAGGTAATTTTAAAATAGCCATTGTTACCTTTTTCCAAAAAAGCGGATCTAATAAAACCTTTTTTACTGCAAGCGCAAATTTAGAGACTTCATCCCGTTGCATATCTTGCATATCTTTAGCCGATAGTTTTTCTTTTGCTTGCAATCTTTCTACAATCCTGTTGTACCGAAACGGACCATAATGTGCAGAGCTGATTTTTAAAAAAGAACCTTTTGGATACAGACGATTATTAGCCGTGGCTACAAAACCTTCTCGTGGATTGAATTTATTTGGATTCAAATCAAATGGATAAAAACCAATCCAATCATACTTCCCATTCGGTCCATAGGAGGGAACAAGCCCTGTTCCATTTTTTCGGATAGGAATCTTACCTGTTGTCTGCCAAGCAATGTTTATGCCATCAGAGTATACCACATTTAAAAAGCTACCATCTAAATAAGAAAGAGCCTGACGGAATTCAAACATATTTTTTGCTTTGCCCATTAAATAAATTCCCATCCCGCTTCTATCGATTCCACTAAACAAAGTTTTTAGCGCAACATCATATTGAGTGGAAACAGCAGGCGCGACAGGCACCTCTTTTCCTTTTGCTAAATAAGACAGCGCTTTTTGAATCAGAGGCCCGTGTATAGTTTCGTAAATGGTAATGTGTTGATCGTTTGAAAACCGAATTTTAATGGTTTCTTTCCGCACTTTCGCATCAATCCATCGACCCAAATAAAAATATTGCAATCGGTTAGTATCTGGATTGTGACGAATTTTTTCAATAAACAAGTCCTGCGTATCCGCTTCCACCATGGTAGCCCCCCAACCAATTTTCCCATTATAACCAAGAAGTACATAAGGGACACCAGCAACGCCAACTCCTTCTGCCGAATAAGTCGGAGCTTGTAAACGCATTTGCATCCAAATCGATGGGATGGTCACAGGCAAGTGTGTATCATTAGCAACAAGGGCTTTACCCGTTGCAGATTTAAAAGGCGCGACTGCCCAATTGTTCGAAGCCGGCATTCCAGCCGCTATCATTTCAGGCAGTTGAAATGCATCTAGAATACTTTTAAAAGGAAAGATCTTACTCTGTAATGACTTTTTATATTCTAAAAACTTGCTTGCTTCCCGAAAAGGAATCTCTTCGTCGGGATAAGTTGGAATAAGCCAAGCAGCTTTTTTAGCCCCTAATTTATCCGCAGCTTTTAAGAAAAATAGCTCTTCGTGCAAATTTAAAGATAGGCCTAAAGCTAGCATAGCATAGACATAGCCACTATCTTCGATGTTCCAATCTTCCCAGTCTGATCCTGTTAGCTGAAATTCCGGGGGCAAGGCAGCTGCTTGCTGAACATACGCATTGACTCCTGCCGCAAAAGCTTTTAAAGGTCTTTTGTATTCTTCGGGGGTAATATCTAGGGATCTTTTAACTAAATCACGTATATTTAAAGATCGCATGAACAAATCGACACCAAATGCATCTTTACCTGCAATTTCGCAAAGTCTCCCTGCAGCTACGGTGCGCAAAAGATGCATTTGCCATAACCTATCCACAGCTGTAGCGTAGCCCACGCCAAAAAATAAATCATCTTCATTCTGAGCCTTAATTGTTGGAACTCCAAGTGCATCCCGTTCTATTAGAACATTTTGATGCAACCCTTTTACAGTTAGTCTTTTCTTGTCTGCGACAGATAAGTTCCCTACAATGTATAACCAGCTATAAAAAATAACAACCATCCCGAATACAATCCCGATGCCAATTTTTACTTTCTTACTCATAAATTATCAAAACTAAGATAGAAGACAAGCTGTATAGCGCAAATGAATTAATTCGTGAGGATTGGCGGAAGCAATTCTCGGTAAAAGGCCTACTAGGTGCAGTTCCAGAGCCTGCGCCTAGGACCGTACTAGCAGGCCTTTTTGCTTTTTTAGTCTACATTCAGCGAATCTCGTCGTTTTGCTGAGATTCGCTGTAAGCTAAATTCGGCCTAAGCCATCTTTCTGCGGTTTTTAAATCCCAGCCTTTTCGAGAAGCATAACTTTCTACTTGGTCTTTTCCAATTTTTCCTACAGCAAAATATTTTGAATCCGGATGAGAAAAATAAAGTCCACTTACCGATCCTGCCGGAAGCATTGCACAATTTTCCGTTAGAGAAATTCCATATTTTTCAGCTTGCAATATGCGAAAAATTGTCCTTTTTTCTGTGTGATCGGGACAGGCCGGATACCCGGGTGCCGGCCGAATCCCCCTATACTTTTCGCGGATTAAGTCTTCATTAGAAAAATTTTCGTCAGGTGAGTATCCCCAAATTTCTTTGCGTACTTTTTCATGAGTATACTCTGCTAAACCTTCGGCTAACCTATCTCCAAGAGCTTTTACTAAAATCGAATTATAATCATCATGCTTTTTTTCAAAAGATGCTGCAAATTCTTCAATACCAAACCCTGCACTTACAGCAAACATGCCTAAATAATCTTGCTTGTTATACGAAGCTGGCATAAAAAAATCAGCTAATGAGTAATACACTTGTTCTTTTTCTTTTCGTTTTTGCTGTCTTAAAAAATAAAAAGTGGCCAATGGCTTATCTTCTTCTCGAATGGAAATATCATCTTCATTTCGTTTTCCCGGGAAAATACCAACAAGCGATATAGCG
>RFJE01000046.1 GCA_003695005.1 Candidatus Hydrogenedentota bacterium
ATTTGTAAAATAAGGGCAGATACCCCTCTTTTTGAATCTCAATCATTACTTGGCCTAGTTTTTCAGACACTTCCAAAGAGAATTTACCCTTGGTATTACTCTTTTTGGTAATTTGTATTTTTTGACCATTAAATTCGCTGTGAATGGTTGCTTTTAAAGAGAGGGGTTTTTTGCTTTCTTTATCTTGAACGATCACTGTATATTTCTTGGCTCTTGCAGGGTCTAAAAAAGCGTATAAATCGTATCCTCCTTTCCCCCCTTTACGATTGGAAGCTAAATACAATTTACCATTGTGCCAACTTAAATACACTTCACTTTGCGGACTATTGACAGGCTTGGGTAAGTGCACGGGGGGTAGCCACTTATCTCCTTGCACTTTTGTATAATAAATATCCCAACCCCCGAATCCACCGGGTCGGCGAGAAGCAAAATAAAAGCCTTGAATCGTGGTTCCTTGAAAAGCAGGCACAAGACCCACGTCTGCAAAACCAGAATTGACAACAGAAGGCAATAAAGTAACAGACCTATACTTCCCATTTTGCAAAACAGCTTTGTACAATTTTGCTTTTTTTATATTTCCAAAAGGCCAGCGATTAAAGTATAAAACACTGCCATCGTAATTTAAGGCGGGGGATCGCTCATGGGCAAAAGAGTTCACTTCTCCTGGAATCGGAACGGGATTTGTCCAGCCTGTTTTCGTCTTATAGCTAATGTAAATATCAAACGAAACACGAATTCTATGATTCGAATCTATACTTTCTTTTGATCCATCTCTGTCGGAAGCAAAGACTAAAATTTTTCCATCTCCAGATAAACGGGGAGATTCATCATGATAAGGAGAGTTTAAATTGACCAGTGGCTTTACAGGTTCTCCTTCGCAAGCTAAATATAAATTTGTATCCGGTTTCCCTAACCGATTACTGCTAAAAATAACACATTTTCCATCTGGATAAAAAGCAGGAGAAAATTCATTATCTTGTGTGTTGATATTACGAATATCCAAAGCAGATAATGCATTTGCCAAAATAAAAATAAAAAATATATATAGCATGACGTTTTATTATCGGACGGGGAAAAGATTTTGTGTAGAGTTTTTCGTCAGTTACCCCATCGCAGCTCTTATGGCTAAAACGATGGCGAAAAGAATAAATGCACTTCCGATACCTTGGAAGATTTTATGCAGCAAGCCTTCTTCTATGCGACCATGTCGTTTTTTAAGCCAGGAAATCGCACTATAAAACCAAGATAACACGCCCGAGCCCACTCCAAAGCTGAATCCAACTAAAGAAAGTAAATTAAAGTGGAGTCCAAAAATGGTTTGAATGGTTGCGATTACAATTCCCCATGTTAAAATAAGCAATGGATTGAGCCCAATTAGCATAAGGCCATATACAAAAGCATGTGCTAATTTTTTTTTGTCTTCTTTGCTTGGTTCTTCTGTTATATTTGGTTTTAGTTTTAAAAACAAAAACCCAGTGCCTAACAGTAAAATGGATCCTACCCACTCAAAAATCCATTTGTACTCTTTTAAGAAACTCGATAGCCATAAAATTCCTAATGCTCCTACACCACAGTAGAGTGTTTCGGCAACCGAGGATCCAAGCGCTAAACTTTTTGCCCGTTGAAACTTTCCTAATAATGCTTGGTGGAAAATTACGCCGGAAGCAGGGCCTGCGGCTAGCATGGATCCAAAAAATCCGCTTAACATACCAAAGAACGCTCCCATTACAAAGGATGTCATATTCAGTTACCAGATTGGTTTAAGGGGGATCGTAAATAAGCATCAATAAATTCATCAAGTTGACCATCCATAACAGCCTGTACATTCGATGTTTCGTAACCCGTTCGTAAGTCTTTTACCATATTATAAGGGTGAAACACATAAGATCGAATTTGGTTTCCCCAGGAAATATCTTTTCGCTCCCCAGATTTTGCCTCAATTTCTTTTGCTTTTTCTTCCCTCGCTAGCTCGTACAATCGAGCTTTTAAGAGTTTCATTGCTGTCGCTCGATTTTTAATTTGCGACCTTTCGTTTTGGCAAGCTACCACAATCCCTGTTGGAAGATGTGTAATACGAACTGCAGAATCGGTTTTGTTAATATGTTGTCCCCCCGCACCAGAAGATCGGTAGGTATCAATTCTTAAGTCCTTTTCGTTAATTTCAACTTGCACATCATCAGAAATTTCGGGACTTACATGTACGGAAGCAAAACTTGTATGCCGTTTTTTATTCGCATCAAAAGGCGAAATTCGTACGAGCCGGTGAACACCATTTTCGGCACGCAAGTATCCATACGCATTTGGCCCTTTGACTAAAAAAGTAACACTTTTAATACCTGCTTCTTCGCCTTCCTGATAATCAATCAGTTCTACTTGGAATCCATTTTTTTCTGCCCAACGCAAGTACATACGATAAAGCATTTCGGCCCAATCTTGTGACTCCGTTCCACCGGCACCCGGTTGAATATGGACAAACGCATTGCGGAAATCATCTTCCCCGATGAGTAAATTTTCTAAATCTAATTTATCGAATTCTTTTTTTTGATCTTCATATTTTTGTGTTAAATCTTCTAAAAAACTTTCTTCTTTTTCTAAAAGAGCAATTTCGAGATACTCGGATGTATCCTGAATTTGGTGAAGCAAGCTTTTCCAAGCAGAAAGTTTTTTTTCTAACGCAGCTGCTTTTGTCCGAATGGCCGTGGCTTTTTCGACATTATCCCCTTGCCAAAGCTCGGGATTTTCTAATTCCTTTTGTAATTCCTGCAATTCTTCTTCGGTACTTTGCAAATTTAAAGATTGAAACCGATCTTGCACTTCTTTTGCAAAGCTTTGGTAAGCATCTGCAAATTCTTCTAAATTATGAAACTTCACATAAGAAAAAAACAAAAATGTACTTGCCCTGTAAACAAAATATAAAAACATTGTGCTGTGGCAGAGCCAAAAGAAGCAGAGCTAAAACCTACCGACGAAAATGAAATTACGGTTCCCTTAGAATATTTTCAGTATGAAAGTCGAATATTTGCTTTACAAGAACTTTTAACAATTTCAAAAGCACTTACTTCGAATTTAGACAGTCGTTCTCTTATTGAAACTATTTTGAGTATTTCTCTTACTCATAGCCAAACTTTTAAAGTCGGGATTTATCTTTCTCCACAATTAGACTCTAATTTTTTTCAGCTGTATGATACAAGCATTGGTTTTGATGTCAATCATCCTGAACAGTTTCGGCTAGCTAAAGAATCCGATTTTATCCGCTATTTAGAAAACATCGAAAAAACAACAACATTAACGGAAGCTAAAAAGGCAATACCAAATACTCCCGAAAACAATGCGATCTTTGAAAAACTTTCTTCTTTAAGCGATGAGCTCTTATTAGTACCCCTGAAAAAAAGTGGTGATATCAATGGCCTTTTAATTTTAGGTCCTAAAAGTAGTGGTGGCCAATATACAGCAAGCGAGTGTGCTTTTTTAGCCAATTTAGCGTCTATTGCTTCTATTGCTGTGGAAAATGCAAAGTTATATGAAATGGCTACTGTGGATATGAAGACAAAATTACGCATGCATCATTATTTTATGGCAAGGTTGCGCGAAGAAATGCGAGACGCTTCGAAATCCGATAAACCTTTAAGTATGCTTATGCTAGATATTGATCATTTTAAAAAATTCAATGATACCTATGGCCACCAATTAGGAGATGTCGTTTTGCAACAAGTGGCAGCTGTTCTAATGAGAAATTGCCGTTCCACAGATGTACCGGCTCGTTATGGAGGAGAGGAATTTGCGGTGCTAATGCCGGGAGCTCGTCTTACTGACACCGTGAAACAAGCAGAAAGGACTAGAAAAGCCATTGAGAATATGGAGATCGAAAATCCACAAGATCCGAATCATCCACTGCATGTTACCGTTTCCATTGGCATTGCACAATTTTATCCGGATCTTGATACTACGCCCGAGCATTTTATTGAAAGATGCGATCAGGCTCTTTACAAAGCAAAACAAGCTGGCAGAAATCGTATTGAAGCTGCCACTGTACAACATTCTCATAATATATAAAAGGAAAAGTGTTATGAAAAAACAAAAAAGGACGTCTAACAAGTATATGCAAAAGAGAGGAAAGTTTCTCGTAAAAGTTATTTCATTACTCGGCATATTTAGCTTTCAACTTATCCTATCACCCTGCCTTTATGGAATTACGTTAGAAGAAAAACTTGGCAAAAGAGAAGTGCAAGAAGATACTTTTGCGGATCGGGAAGTGGTAAACAATAATACTGCCAATGAACTCGAAGGGAAAACCGCTGTCGTTGTCAAAGATAAAGTCATTTATAAAGATCCTCGTTTAAGCTGTATTTTATCTTTTATGGTGCCTGGCATGGGTGAGTATTATTTACGTAATGATGTAAAAGGAACAATTTTCTTCCTAACCACTACAAGCACGTATGCCTTATCTTTCTATTACTTATATACAGGGTTAAGAGGAGGATCCGCAGGAAAAAACCAATTAATCATTGGATCGATTGGTACGGTGGCAGCTCTTGTTTTACACATTGTTGGAATGGTGGAGTCTTATAACGATGCGGTAGAAATTAACGAAGCTCGTTTTTATATGACGGAATAATTTATAAACCCATGCAGCTAGAAGAAGCCATTCGGCTATATAACAAACCACTATTAGATTTAGTCTATTTTGCTGCGAAAGTTCACCGAAAATATCACAATCCAAATGAGATTCAAGTCTGTACGTTACTATCTTTAAAAACAGGAGGGTGCAGCGAAGATTGTGCCTACTGTGCTCAATCGGCACGATACCAAACCCCTGTTATCAATGAGCAATTTTTAGATCCTGATACTGTTTATGCAAAAGCAGAGGAAGCAAAACAAAATGGTTCTTCGCGATTTTGTATGGGGGTTGCTTGGCGGGAAGTCCCTTCTCGCGGTAAAACAGCTCAAAAAAGACTCAACCAACTCATACAAGCCATTGAAGCTGCGGCATCCACAGGACTTGAAGTTTGCTTAACGGCGGGAATGCTCAATGAACAGGTCGCTAAAAAATTAAAAGCAGCAGGACTACATGTGTACAATCACAATTTAGATACTTCGCCGGAATATTATCCGCGTATTATTACCACTAGAACATATAAAGACAGACTGCAAACATTAGAGGCGGTTGCAAAAGCAGGTATTAGTATTTGTTCCGGTGGCATTATTGGTATGGGAGAATCGCCGGAAGATCGTGTAAAAATGCTTTGGATCTTGTCGAACTTAAAAGTTCCCCCTGAATCGGTACCGATTAATAATCTTGTACCTATTCCGGGTACGCCGCTCGAAAAGCAAAAACCGGCAGAAAGTTTTGACATGGTGCGAACCATTGCTGTTGCGAGAATTTTAATGCCAAAGGCTAAAATAAGATTAGCTGCCGGAAGAGAAGCTTTATCGGAAGAAACACAAGCCCTTTGTTTTTTAGCAGGAGCGAATTCTATCTTTAGCGGAAAAAAATTATTAACAACACCTAATGCAGGGATTCATCGAGATAAACTCTTATTCGAAAAGTTAGGGTTAAAATAGCTGTTACTCTTGACGGGATGTGTAAAATATAGATTCTTAAAAAATGCAAAATATAAAACCGGCAATTTTAGTAATTTTAGATGGATTTGGAATCAACCCGAATACTAATGAATTTGGGAATGCTGTTTTAATGGCCAATACACCGAATTTTAACCGGATTTTTTCGGAGTATCCGTTTTCGAAGCTGAACACTTCGGGCGAAGCGGTAGGGCTACCTGAAGGGATTATGGGGAATTCAGAAATTGGCCACATGAACATTGGTTCGGGACGAATTATTTATAGTGATATTGTTCGCATCGACAAAGCATTTGCGGATGGTAGCATTGAGCAAAATTTAGAGTTTAAGTCTATTTTAAGTTATCTTCAAAAAACAGGGGGCAGGTTGCATTTACTTGGTCTATTGAGTGATGGTGGTGTTCATTCTTCGTTAGATCATTTATTTCATCTTTTAGAACTTTTTAAGAAGCATAAAGTAAACGAAACCTATGTTCATGCTTTTTTAGATGGGCGTGATACTTCGCCTACCAGTGGGGTAAAGTACTTACAAAAGCTTTTTGACTTTATGAGCAAAATTCAGTATGGAAAGCTCGCGGATATTGTTGGTCGGTATTATGCTATGGATCGGGATAACCGGTGGGAGCGCATCGAAAAAGCATATCGTTTGCTTACGGAAGCACAGGGAGATCATACTGAAGCAAATGCAGAAAGTGTTGTTTCTAAAATAAAAGAGTATTATGGGAAAAACATTACAGATGAGTTTATGGAGCCAATTTCAGTAAATTCAGATGGGGTGATTCGCGATGGAGATGCTGTACTCTTTTTTAATTTTCGGGCAGACAGGGCACGGCAAATGACACAAGCATTGGCTTTAGAGGATTTTTCGCATTTTCCCCGAAAAAAATTAAATATTCACTATACTTGTATGACGGAGTATAAAAAAGAGTACCATTTGCCAATCCTTTTCCCTCCCTTGGAAATGAAGCATTTATTTGGAGAGGTAATTGCGGAAGCCGGATTAAAACAGTTGCGAATTGCAGAAACAGAAAAATATGCACATGTTACTTTTTTCTTTAATGGTGGCCGGGAAGAACCATTCCCGGGTGAGGATCGTATTTTAGTGCCATCACCTAAAGTTGCGACTTATGATTTAAAGCCAGAAATGTCCGCCCCGGAAGTTACAGAAAAAGTAGTGGAAGCTCTATATAAAAAGGAAAATGGAAGACCATATTATTCCCTTATTGTACTAAATTTTGCAAATGGAGATATGGTTGGACATACAGGGGTTTTAGAAGCCGCAATTCAAGCTGTTGAAGTTTTAGATACAATGATAGGCAAAGTAGAAGAGGCGGCTCTTCGGAATAACTACTTAATGTTTCTAACAGCTGATCATGGCAATTGTGAAAAAATGTGTGCTAAATCACCTAAAAGTAAGGAAGAGGAATGCAAACCCTTTACGCAGCATACTCTTTTCCCCGTGCCTTTTGTTTTTATTGCCAATGAGAGCAAAGGGAAAAAAATTCCCATGGAGGATGGTAAGCTTGCAGATGTAGCACCAACTATGCTAAACCAAATGGGGCTTCCTGTTCCAAAAGAGATGACTGGAAATAATTTAATCCAAGTAGCCGCAGTCGCTGTATGAGCTACGTAGATTTCATTGGTTTATTAGCCGGAATAGGGACTTCTTTTTCTTTAGTTCCGCAGGCCATTAAAATTTATCGCAGCAAAAGTGCAAAAGATGTATCCACAGGCATGTTTTTAGTCTTTTCCACAGGAGTTGCTCTTTGGTTATATTATGGATTTTTAATATCAGCGTGGCCTGTTATCTTAACAAATGGCTTTGCACTGTTTATGTCACTTTTGATTTTAGGGATGAAAATCCGTTACTAATCAGCGATTCTCGGCGAAACGACGTATCGCTGAAATCAAATTAAAAAAATGGAAAAAAGGCCTGCTCGTGCTCAAACAGTCCTCCCCAGCACCAAATTTTAATTTGGTGCTGGGTGCTTAAGCTGCGCCGAGCAGGCCTTTTTTCCCTTCACCGAGAATTGTTGGTTACTAATTTCTTTATTCCCATTTTAATCGGAAGATACGCTTCCCCCATGATTTCCACGAAAGGTGAGGTCTTTTCCCACCCGGGAGACGCTCAAAAGGAATGATTTCGTATAAATTGGTTTGTGCATATTTTTGGTATAAGTTTGGAAAATATCTTGTTTCTAGGGAAATATCCGAACCTAATAAAGATGCAACGGAAGATAATACATGCTTTGCTGATTTTGGAAAATTCATGTTAGCTTTTTCGAGTGCTTCGTAAGCTAAACCTTTTAAGACTAATAAAGTGCCATGCTCGGAACTTTCTGTTTCAATTCGAGGGGTTACTTTTATTTTTTTCTCGAGTACCATTTGGTGGATAATTTCATTAAAGAACATTGGCATAGGACTTCCTTCAATATGGAGATAAGGAACACCACTAATAC
>RFJE01000396.1 GCA_003695005.1 Candidatus Hydrogenedentota bacterium
AAGTCCCTTTCTGAAGGTTCCTCCAGTACTAGTTTCGTACTCTATAGCGTTTCTTATTTCAGCTGGTTCTGTAATTGCGTCGGAATCAAAATCAATTCGACGGGTGGCTTCGTCAAAAATGACATTTTCTAAAATAGTGCCAAATTTTTGGGTCGTGCCATAAATTTCTGGCTCTGCTTCTTTCGATAGCCGAATCATCTTTGCATAGCAACCACCTTCGATGTTAAAAACTCCTTCGTCGGACCAGCCATGCTCATCGTCCCCAATTAAAGCTCTATCTTTTTCAGAAGATAAAGTTGTTTTTCCGGTTCCAGATAAACCAAAGAAAATTGCGGTATCTCCTGCTTTACCTACATTGGCCGAGCAGTGCATACTCATAATGCCTTTTTTAGGCAAAAGGTAATTCATAGTCGTAAAAATTGATTTTTTAATTTCACCAGCATAGCCTGTCCCACCAATTAAAATCCGCTTCTTAACTAAGTCTAAAATGACGAAGGTTCGACTGCGCGTACCGTCGATTTCTGGGTCGGCATAAAAGGTAGGCGCATGATATATTACAAATTCTGGGGAAAAATTTTGTAATTCTTCTCGTGTCGGCTGAATAAACATATTATGAGCAAAAGCAGAATGCCAGGCTGTTTCTGTAATAACTCGGACAGATAAACGTGATTTCTTTTCTGCCCCTGCAAAAGCATCTTTAATATACAGATCTTTTTTGGCCAAATGGGATCTAATTTTTTTAAATAAATTATCTGCTTTCTCCGGACTAATGGGCTTGTTTCCTTCGTTCCACCAGATTTCATCTTTCAATTCTGGATATTCTACTGTGTACTTATCTTTAGCTGCCCTACCCGTGAACTCTCCTGTTCTTACAATTAAGGATCCTCCCGGAGCAAAAACACCTTCGTGTCGAATGATTGCTTCTTCAATAAGCTCTTCCCGTGTTAAATTAAAATAACGCCTTCCCGTTCTACCAATATCCGGGTGTGATTCAATGGGAAATATAAGGGTTTCCGATACTTTTTGGGGGTTTTGTTCCATGATCTGTCCTCCTAAATGAACTCCATAAATGTAAAAGGGACGGACTTGCCGTCCCTGAATGACCTGCATTTTTGATTTTGCAAAGTAGCAGGTAAAAGCAAATTTGAATTTACAGACGCAGTGTCAATCGAAGTTTGGATTTACTATGAGTTACGAAAAAATACAAGTTCCAACAGAAGGTGAAAAAGTTACAATTGAAAATGGTAAGTTACAAGTTCCTGATAATCCAATCATTCCTTTTATTGAAGGTGATGGTACTGGCCCCGATATTTGGGCAGCAGCAAAAAGAGTGCTCGATGCGGCCGTAGAAAAAGCTTATGGTGGTAAGAAGAAAATTGTATGGATGGAAGTTTATGCCGGAGAAAAGTCAAACACAGTTTATGGACCGAATACCTGGCTTCCACAAGAAACACTAGAAGCATTAAAAGAATATAAAGTTTCTATTAAAGGCCCGATGACCACTCCTATTGGGGGAGGAATTCGTTCCATTAACGTAGCACTTCGTCAAAAACTCGATTTATATGTCTGCTTAAGGCCGGTAAAGTACTTTAAAGGGGTACCTTCTCCGGTAAAACATCCTGAATATGTCGATATGACTATTTTCCGCGAAAATACAGAAGACATTTATGCAGGCATTGAGTTTGAAGCGGGATCGGATGGCGCTACAAAAATTAAGGAAGTTTTAAAAATCATGGAAGAAATTCATAAAGTTCGCTTCCCGGATACTGCGAGTTTTGGGATTAAGCCAATTTCGCAGCAAGGAACCGAGCGGCTTGTAAAGGCAGCCATCCAATATGCCATTGATAATAAACTGCCCTCCGTAACCCTTGTCCATAAAGGAAATATTATGAAGTATACGGAAGGGTATTTTGCAAAATGGGGATATGAAACTGCGAAAAAGTATTTCCCGAATGAAACAATTTCTTGGGAAGAATGCGGTGGCAATCCGCCTGATGGAAAAATTTTAATTAAGGACGTAATTGCGGATGCTTTCTTACAGCAAATTTTAACTCGCCCAAAAGAATACAGTGTAATTGCCACAATGAACTTAAATGGCGATTACATTTCCGATGCCCTTGCTGCACAGGTTGGTGGTATTGGAATTGCTCCCGGAGCAAACATAAACTATGATACAGGAGTTGCTATTTTTGAAGCCACACATGGTACAGCTCCGAAATATGCAGGGCTCGATAAAGTAAATCCATCCTCTGTAATTTTATCCGGTGAAATGATGTTACGATACATGGGATGGAAAGAAGCAGCCGACAAAATTATACAGGCTATTGAAAAAACGATTTCACAAAAAACAGTTACGTATGACTTTGCACGCCTTATGGATGGAGCACGAGAGTTAAAGTGCTCTGAATTTGGAACGGCTGTTATTGAAAATATGGAATAGCTTTGCACTATGCTATCTGATAAAGAAATTAGTAAAATAGAAGCTGCGTATGATACTCCAGAACTGCTCGCGGATGCAGCTGTAAAAGACGCAGTGTTGAAAACTCTATCTTTATTAGATACAGGCAAAGTACGGATTGCGGAAAAACGAGATGGAGACTGGGTGGTCAATGCATGGGCTAAAAAAGCGGTTCTTTTATACTTTCGACTTCAAAAAATGGAAACCATCCATGCAGGTGATATTGAATATTGGGATAAAATTCCTTTAAAGAAAAATTATGCAGAACAAGAAGTGCGAGTGGTGCCGCCAGCGGTTGCACGGTATGGTTCTTTTATGGAGCCCGGGGTTATTTTAATGCCTTCTTATGTCAATATTGGTGCCTATGTGGGTTCAGGTACCATGGTAGATACTTGGGCTACGGTAGGTAGCTGTGCACAAATTGGAAGAAATGTGCACTTATCCGGTGGAGTTGGCATTGGTGGTGTTTTAGAACCGCCACAAGGTGCCCCTGTTATTATTGAAGACAATGCCTTTTTAGGATCTCGTTGCATTGTGGTAGAAGGTGTACGAGTAGAAGAAGGGGCTGTTTTAGGCGCAGGTGTTGTGCTTACCGCTTCTACTAAAATTATTGATGTGAGTGGAACCGAAGAAAAAGTATACAAAGGCAGAGTCCCTGCGAATTCTGTGGTTATACCTGGAACTATACCAAAAAAGTTCCCA
>RFJE01000397.1 GCA_003695005.1 Candidatus Hydrogenedentota bacterium
GAAGCCGCTAAAGCGGCAGCGGGATGGATAAGGCAGCTGTTTCCAGCTTCTAGAACTCACACCTGTTATCACTTCACACTTACTCACAGGCAACCTTTGTGTAAAGCAAAATCAGCAAATTTAGATTTTTCAGCAATCAGCGATTCTCGGTGAAGGGAATGCTTAAGCGCTTACGTATTGGTAGCGGCTACATTTTTGTAGACGGCAAAACTAATGTGTGCCCAACCGTTGGCATCCGAAGAGAATATACTTTACAAAATATCCGTTATTGTTAGCCTGTATCCGGAGGTAATATGAAGAAAAAGCGCAGAGTGAATCCACTATCCCTGTCCCCGCGCCAAAGCGGGAAAGCAATTTTGAATCTTGTCAACCGCGCAAACGATAAGCAGTATGATACGAGCATTACCTTGCCGAAATGGCAGATTTACCGCATAAAAGCTGTAAAAGAAAAATTAAAGCAACATGGGATAAAAATGGGTACAACCGAAATCATTTCCGGTTGTGTCCGGATATTAGCGAAAAAAGTAAGACGGCATAAAGTATGTAATACAACTCGTGTTAGACGGAAAAATCCTACATTAGGTAAATATAAAAAAGTGTCGGTTCAATGGGAAGCAGAAGTGTATAATATTCTGATAATGCTAGCTGACCACGCCCGCGTTTGTCACTCGGTGATGGCGGATATTGCATTAAGGATGTATTTAGAGGTTGTAGTCAAGGCGCTAATTGCCGGTGGAAACGAAAAAGTAGAAATATGTTTTATCCGCCATCGCGGTAAAGAAGTGATAAAATCACATAAAGACATTGACACTATTTACTTTACAGGAGTGATAAATGGCCTGTACGGTATTTACCGTAGAAGGACTTGGCGATGCGCTAGCAAAAGCTTAATTTATAGCTCGTCATGGGGTTTTGTGTAATTTGTACAGTGAATTTTCGAGCATGAGCCACCAAAACCGCAAGTCATTTCAAGAAGAAGCCCCGCTGCCTATACTTTCATGACCACAAAAATGTAGCTGCGCCCCCTATCCTTAAAAATTACATAAAAATGCTTTACAGGCTCTCTTTATTATAGACTTTCTTATCTGTAATGTGGTTTCCTCGGAAAAAGTTTCTCATTGGCTTTTTCGGTGGTTTTCTTGCACCGTTCGGCATCCCCCTTATAAACCTTTTGCGTGCAAAAAGGCGCGTAAAAAATTATTTGCGCCCGCCGGGGGCACTAGAAGAATCACAATTTTTGTCGGCTTGTATTGGATGTGCGCAATGTGCAAATGTTTGCCCAAATGACTGTATTCGTTTTTATGGTTTGGAAAAGGGATTGGCTTATTTAGGCACCCCGTATATTGATGCTCGTGCAAAGGGCTGCATTTTGTGCATGGCTTGCAACCAAGTTTGTCCAACAGGAGCATTAGTACCGCTGCCGAAAACAGAGCAAGGCATGCTGATGGTAAAGATGGGGAAAGCTCATGTCTTAAAAGACTACTGCTATTCTTATGCCGGCCGTACTTGTGGGGTGTGCTACAAAGCCTGTCCTTTGCCCGGGAAAGCCATGACATTAGGACTTTATGAAACACCGATTGTACACAAGGAGTATTGCGTAGGTTGTGGTTTATGCGAGCAAGCTTGTGTTCACATGCCGCAAGCGATTCGTGTAACACCCTCTTATTTATTATGACACCTCGAAAACTTGGCATCCGTCTTATGATTGTATCAGTAGTAACGCGACTTGGGGTACTTCTGCTTTTGTTGTTTTTAAGCTGGTTGCCGACATACATTAACTTTAAAATTGGCTATAATTCGGCGCGACTAGTGGAGTTAAGTGATGGGAAACTCATTGGCTTGTTGTATAGAATTACAGATTTTTTTTACAGCCTTTTCCCCAATCCTGTATCTGTTGCCCAAAGTAGCGGCGGGATGACATGGTCGATACGAGTTTTTGGAGTTCCTTTTACTGACCCGATTGCTTTTTTGTCAGTATTGGTAAAGCACCATAGTTTAGCTCTCGGATTTGCTCTAGGAGTCGTCATTCCTGTGCTGATTGCCTTTTTGCTAGGGCGGGTTTTTTGTGCTTATATTTGTCCTGCATCTTTAGTATTTTTTGTTACAAGTCGCGTAAGAAACTTTCTTTTAAAATATTTGTACTTACCAAATTTTTCTCTGCCACGTAGTTTTGCGTACGGCATTTTAGTTTCCGGTCTTGTATTAGCTATTTGGATAGGTCATTCTGTGTGGGGTTTTTTACTTCCTTACTTAACTGTTGGTAAAAGCATTTTTATGGGCATGACGGCCGGAGTACTATCGTTCTCTATGATTTCATTTGTACTTTTTATTTTGCTTGATGTTTTTGCAGGGAAACAGTTTACTTGTCGCTATGTATGTCCAACGGGTCGTTTATTAGGAGATATTGGACGAAAATCCCGCGTACAAATTCAGCGGAATAAAAATGCTTGTATTCAAAAATGTCATGCATGCGAAGAAGTGTGCCCTATGGGTATTCGCCCAAAACAAGACGAAACGGTAGATTGTTCCTTATGCGGAGAGTGTATGGTTATTTGTCCAACGGAATGTTTAGACATAAAAGTGTTGTTATTAGGCAAGGAGACATCATGAAATCATGGTTTATCGTTATAATTTTTTTTGTAAGTTTACGCATTGTATTTGCACACCATTTTAAGGGACTGCCTCATTATGGTTATTTTGAAAATTATCCACAAACACCGGTAGATGAATTTTTAGGGGGTAGCAAACACTATGACTTTTTTCTTACATTATATGACTTCCAGGGGTTAGAAAAAGAAAAAGCAGACCAACCGGATGATGTAAAATTCTTCTTAAATGTGTATGATTTAGTTCATGAAAAAGCGTATAATGGTCCTTTGTTTGTGGAAATTCTCGACCATGGCAAGCCAATTGATTCAGTTGTGTTTTACTCGGCCGAGCAAGAAAGTCTATATTATTACAATCACAAGCTTTCGGATGATGGGGATTATGCTTTACGAATTAGTATCATTGATTTACAAATTCCCGAAGAAGATAAAAAGCTCATTACAGGAGAAGAAGTTTTAAAAAATAATAATTTACCCGTTATGAACCGTGTACCGGATGTGGTCTTAAAAAAATCAAAGATTCAAATTAAAGAAAGTGGAATATTGGAATTTGTTTTAGACTCACAAAAAATTCATTGGGGAAGGTGGCTTTTACTTGCCTTGGCTATCGTGATTGTGATTGTAATTGCAGGCGCTCGCCGAAAAAGAGTTTTAGAAGATAGAAAGATGGGTCACAAAGAATGAGATCGAAAAAAGGTGCTATTATTTTAATGGTTGTGAGTGCTATTTTAGTTTTATCTATTAGTGTAAGTTTAGTTTTTTTTTCGGCGGCGTCCGACGAAATAAAAGCGTCGCGTTATTTAGCCGATAGAACAAAAGCTCGCTATTTAGCACAAAGTGGGATGGAAGCAGCCGTTATGCTTTTAACCCGAGTGCCGATTAAATATCTGTATGAATTTGGGATTTTATTTTCGCCACCGCCTCTTCCCTTTGAAGAAGGCCTTGTTCAGTTTAGCTTGTCGGAAGAAACAGGTAAAATCAACTTAAACCGTTTAATTCATACTTTTGACGATGACCCCGATTTACGAACCCGAGAAATGCTGGATAAGTTATCGGAAAGTTTAGGCATTTCCTCGGAGATTTGGGATGGAGTGGTAGATTGGATTGACGAAAATTCTTCGCGGATGCCAAATGGTTTTGAAAGACTCGATTATGAAAGCTTAACACCACCAAGAAAAATTAAAAATGCAAGATTAGATTCTTTAGAAGAACTTTTACTCATCCCAGGATTTGATTATAATTTATTGTATTCGGATTTACGTACCAAGCGACAAAAAGAAGAAATGAGCGAAGAATTTTTAACCGAAGAAGAAAAGCTTGCTGTAACGGACGAAGATTTTATTTTAGCAAATAACATCACCGTGCTTTTGCCAACGACATTAGATTATGGTGATAAAATCAATATCAATAGTGCGCCGTATCATGTTATTTTAGCTTTAAACCAATCCATGACGCCGGACATTGCTCGCAAAATTATTGTAGAGCGCATTAAAAATGGTGGTCGTTTTGAGCGGGTCGAAGATTTAAAGCCTATTTTAGCCGGTATTACGGGATTAACAGGCGCACCTTTATACGATGAGCTTTTACCTCGGATTACAGTCGAAGATATTCTTTTTAAGATTGAATCGCACGCAGCCATTAGAAATGTGGAAGTAAGAATTGCCGCGGTATTTGACAGGCGAGCTCGTAAATTGACCATGTACACGGAATGAGCCGCCTTCCTGTTTATTTAGAAATTACCAACCGCGAGCTACGTTCGATTGCCATTAAAAAAGGATTTTCAAAGCTAGAGGCAGAAAATCCACAAATTTTACATTTTGACTCCCTTTTGCAAAATGAAGAAGAGAAAAGAGCCATTGCGATTGTTGAGTTCTTACAAAAAAACTATCCTCATGCAAATGGTATTTACTTTAATGTGCCGGCACAATCACAATTTTTGCGGGAACTGAATTTACCATTTAGCACGGCCGCTAAAGTAAAAGAAATTCTTCCTTTTGAGCTCGACTCTCTTTTACCAATCCCTGTAGACGAAACCGTGTTTGATTTTACATTAAAGCCAAAAATTAAAGAGCAAACCCCAAACGAAAGCCAACTGTCTGTATGTGCCGTAGAAAAAAAAGCTCTTTTGCCTTGGTTAAATCTTTTTTCGGCAGCCGGATTTTCTATTTTAGGAATGTACTCGCCAGTGGCAGCTTTAGCAAATACCTTTTCGTTATACGAAGAAGAAGATGCGTTGCTACTCCATGTAGGAAGCGCATTTTCTTATTTAGTTTTATTTGAAAAGAAAGTTCCCGTAGCAATGCGAAGCATTCCCCTTGGCTATGATATAGCTGTTCATAAACTTTCGAAGCGCTGGAAAAAATCGGTGGAAGAATCCGAGCAAATGTTTCGAAATTTACCTTCACAAACGGGATTGCCCGCGTCGGCATATAAAAAGTATTTTGATATTCCAAAAGCACAAGCAAAAATCTTTGCAGATACTGTTCAAGAATTTGCTACTTCGCTTGCCAATGAAGTAGAACTTACTTTAAAGCTTTCTTCTGTCGATGTGGACTCTATCCCGATTTTATGCAGCAGTGATTTGCACGAGCCGGCGATTATTGAAAACTTATTGCGGGATAATTTAGCGCAGCCAATTGCTGCTGCCGCTTATGAAAAATTCCCCGTAAAAGATCCTGCTTATTTTTTATTGCAAGCAGCGGCAAGTCCAAGTCC
>RFJE01000398.1 GCA_003695005.1 Candidatus Hydrogenedentota bacterium
AAGTTGCATAAAGCTAGTTCCCTCGTAAATTTTTCCAATTTTTGAATCACGGAAAAGTTTTTCTACGGGATAGTCTTTTGTAAAACCGTATCCTCCAAAACACTCAACCGCTAAAGAGGCCACTCTTTCTGCTACTTGCGAAGAATGATACTTGGCCATCGCAGCTTCTTTTACAAAAGGTAATCCGGCATCTTTCAACCTTGCTGCATTATAGACCATTAAACGTGCTGTTTCTACATCAATTGCCATTTGAGCTAATTGAAACTGCATTCCTTGAAACGAAGAAATTGGCTTTCCAAATTGCTCTCTTTGTTTTGTGTATTCAATTGCATGCGCTAAAGCGGCTTCAGCCAAGCCAACCATCTGCGCTCCAATTCCAATTCTCCCCTCGTTGAGAGTTTCAATAGCAACTTTATAACCTTTGCCTACTTCACCAAGTACGTTTTCTTCTGGAACTTCGCAATTATCTAAAACAAGCTCGCAAGTGCTAGAAGCTCGAATCCCGAGTTTATCTTCTTTTTTTGATACACTGAAACCAGGAAAATCCCGTTCTACGACAAAAGCTGTAATTCCTTTATAGCCAGCTTCGGGATTCGCATTTGCCATAATAATATAAATTCCAGCTTCGGCAGCATTTGTAATCCAAAGTTTTTGTCCGTTTAGGATGTATTTATCCCCTTTTTTTACAGCTCGCGTTTTTAAAGCAAATGCATCGGAACCAGACGAGCTTTCGGATAGGCAGTAAGATCCTACTTTTTCTGTAGCTAGTTGCGGAAGATATTTTTCCTTTAAGAAATCACTTCCCCATCGCATAAAGGCATTATTCACGAGCGTATTTTGCACATCAATTACAACCCCCATAGAGGGATCTACTTGCGACATTGCTTCTACAGCTAAAATCGCTGTAAAAAAACTAGCACCGGAGCCCTGGTATTTTTCCGGCACTTCAATTCCCATTAAGCCCATTTCAAAAAACTTTGGCAAGAGTGAAGTATCCATTTGCCCTTCGGCATCCATTTGACTTACTTTCGGTCCGATTTCGGATTTTGCAAAATCCCGAACCGTCTCAAAAAAACTTTGTTCTTCTTCGGTCAGTTGTGTAAGTGGATTCATATTGACTCCTTTTCCATTTGTTTTTGTGCTACAGAAAAAAGTTCTTTTAATGCTTTTACCCTATCTTCCTCTCCAGGTGGCTTTCCATGCCATCCCGGATTGTTTTCCATAAAAGAGACTCCTTTTCCTAAAGTGGTACGGAAAACAATCATAGCTGGTTTTTCGCGATCTGCATTCGCCCAGTGAAAAGCTTCTTCAATAGCAGAAAAATCATGCCCACTTGCTTCTCGTACAAGCCAGCCAAAAGCACGAAATTTTTCGGCTAAATTTCCTACATTCATTACATTGTGGACAAAACCATCGATTTGGATGTCATTATAATCTAAAAATCCTGTTAAATTTCCTAACTGATAATGTGCTGCGGCCATAGCCGCTTCCCATGTCATCCCTTCCTGACATTCGCCATCCGATATGCCAACAAATACCCGAGCTGGATTTTTTTGCAAACGTAAACCAAGTGCTAGTCCCGATGCTGTAGAAAGTCCCTGTCCAAGAGATCCACTTGAATTTTCTGCTTCGGGTAAATATCGCGTGGAAGGATGTCCCTGTAAGCGTGACCCTATCTTACGAAATGTGTATAATTCTTCAAGAGGTAAAATTCCTTTTAGCGCCATTGCGGAATACCGAACAGCACACACATGGCCATGACTTAAAATAAGCCGATCCCGATTTTCGGCAAAGGGATTTTTCAGCTCCAACTTTAAATGCTTAAAATAAAGGTATGTATAAATATCTGCTAAACCTAATGCTCCGCCAGGATGACCGGATTTTGCGTGAGCTACCATGTCCACAATTAACATACGGATAAAAAGGGCAATTGCTTTTAAATCTTCATAACTTAGATTTTCCTTTTGGATCAGTTTCTGAATATACTCGGTCCACTCCGGCCAGATCTCTAAAACTTTTTTTTCGTAATTTAAGTTTAATGTCGTTTGTGTTTTTATCTGTGTTTTATCCATGAAAAACGATCATCCCTGAAAAATAGACAATGATGTAACCTATTAAAAATAACTTATGCATTTTAATATGTTTTTCCCGTTGCTTTGTAATCCCAGTATAAGCCATATAAAACATAAGAAGCGTTACAAGGACTGCAAATCCACGATGAAGATAGGCAAAAAGAACCGGTAAACGATTTTTTAAGAGAATGCCTTCGGCATATACGTAATAAACTAAAACACCGGCTCCTACTAAATTAAAGAGAACCCCTGTTAACCCTAAAAGCCCATGTATGTTTTTATTTTTTTTTCGCATAAAATAACCGGCAAGAAAAGCAAGAAGGGAAATCCCCATAAGAACTTGCACGGCAATATAAAGTTCTGCTGCATTTTGAATCATATTGTCAGCATAGCAGTTTTTGATATGCGGTAAAGCAGGAATTCTATCAGCGATATGGCGAAACGACAGCGATTCTCGGCGAAACGACGTATCGCTGAATTAACATGGAAAACAGGCAAAAAAAGTTGACACAGAAACACAGAATGAAAAATTGCTAGTATGAGAAAAATTGAGAATGTTATTAAAGAAGTAGAAGTTTATTTAGCAATTCTATTAGTGGCTTTTATTTGTATAATTTCGTTTATGAAGCTCATTATGCGAAACTTTATGTCTTCGGATGCGGCGGTGGATTTAAGTGACGATATCTCAAAGATCATTCCTCACTTAATTTTACTGCTTGGCTTTTTAGGAAGTTCCATTGGAATTTCACGACGAGAAACCATCCAGATGGATGTTTTAACACGGCTGTATCCACCGAAATTTCGAGCCTTATTTATTCGGCTAGGCTATATTATGCTAGCCATTATGCTTGCTTTTACCATTTTATTTGCTTATAATTCCGTATCCTCGATGCAAGATGTAAAATATTGGATTTATTGTGCCTATATTCCCGTATTTGCCATATTACTTATTAAATCTATTTTTGTGCAATTTCATCCCGAAGATGAAGATGTGGAAGAGCACCAAGTTTTGTAAGGTGCTATAAAATAATAATTTGTTGTTGCGAATTGTAGTTATTGGACTTGTTTTCTTTTTTAGTACTTTTTGTACAAAGGCTTTAAGTCCTTCGAAGCACTCTTTTACGCTGATAGGGATTGGACAAAGTGGCGAAGTATACAAATTCGAAAGCAATGAGTTTGCGTTAGAGGGTAAGCTTCCCCTTGCAAAAATCGATGCGCCACCTTACTATCATATTGGTCCCTTTGCTTTGTTTCGCAACGGGAACATTCCTGTCATTGCCTTTTCTGAATATGGTCAATATTGCCAACAAGGGGAAAATTGGTTAGCATGTTTGCAGGCGCCTAAAAAACCGGTTTGGTTCTTACAAAATGGAAAACGACCTTTACGGGGGATGAGTCGGGATTCTAAATTTGCCATTAGTAAACATGAAATTTATTTTTTACGGGGCGGGAAATATGTTCGCGTTTCATCGGATTTTAAGTGGTATCGTACGTTTAGCGCCATTGAGCATGATGCAAAAAATCATAAACTTTATATTGGCACGACGACAGATGGTTTATTTATGTCTGTAAACTATCATGCAAAAAAATTTGCTACAAAACCTTATAAGCTACGATTTAAAAAGATATCTTCGGGCTTACCAAGTATCCCACATTCTAAAAAGGTTTCGTTTTACGAAGAAATTCGAGATATTTTTATAGAAAAAAGTCGTATTTTTGCTTTAACAGCTATCCAAGGTGGTATT
>RFJE01000399.1 GCA_003695005.1 Candidatus Hydrogenedentota bacterium
AACACAACTGTATTGAAAACCTTTTTGACTCACTAGCGTCTTTTTTTATTTTGCCACATGGCAGTTTGGTTTTTACAGGAAGAAATCCCCATTGGGATTGTAGCTGAACAAAAATTATTTCCCGATTTACATCGAACCATAAAAAATTTATGGACAGAAGCTAAAATAGACCTCGTACAATACGAGAATTTAGTAGAAAATATTGAAAAGTATGAAATTATTATCATGTTTGACCCAAGCCTTACTAAGTTATTAGATTTAATGGAATCTTTGCAAAAGATGCCCAAAGATATGCCAATTTTTATTGCGCTCGATAAGTTATTTTGTGCGAAAAGCGCAGAAAAAGCGCTTTCGCAAGGATATTTTGCTTATTTAGGTATCAATGAATTATACCGCTTGCCTTCGGTTCTACTTTCTGCCATTGTCAATCGAAAACAAATTATTTTTTACCAGGCAACTATTGAAAAACTAAAATTTGAAGCAGAAAAATGGACAGGAATTACTTCTTCCCCTTTCGAGTTCATTTGTATTATTGATAAGGCAGGAAACATCGTTTATAGCAATAAACCTATTTTAAAGGAGCAATTTCCTAATTATGATAAAATTCATATTTATGATATTATTGAAAAGACTTCACATGCACATTTAAACGAACTACTAAAAACAACATTTGAAAAGAAGAAATCTGTATTTGCGGAAATTTTCATGCCTCCTTTTAATGCAATGTATGCTAGTGTCATTAGTCCTGTATTGCATGATGGTGAAGTTTTATATGCGGTGGTTCAATCTCGTGACATTACAAAAGATTATGAAAATCGCATGCAACTGTTTTACGAGCTCGCTTTAAACGAGCGCTTAATTGAAAGCATGGATGACCCTGTTGTTGTTATAGATAAAGATTATTGTATTGAGCGATTTAACCTGAGTTTTTCAAATTTATTCCCAAATTCTTCCATACACAAAGGCACGCGGATTTATGAAATGTACCCAAGACTAAATAAAAAAATTCTTATGAAATTGGAATCCGTTTTGCTCAATAAAGCAGAATCGAAGGTATTAAAAAAAGCATGGAATTTATCGTTAAAACAAAATAAAGAAACCAAACATTATTTAGTAAGTGCTTTTTTAATTCCAGGTGCTAAAAAAGGCGACTACCACATTGGTTTTACTTTAAAGGACATTACTCAACTTCGAAGAGAAAGGCAACGTCTTGCCGAAGAGCTGGCTTTTGAAAGGATTATGCTTATGTTATCTCGCAGGCTTTTTTCGGTAGCAGAAAGTACACACCGCCGTTATTTTTTATCGGCACTTTCTCAAATGATGAAATACTTTAAAGCGCATTCGGCAGAGATGGTTTCGTACACAAGTGCCGATAAGTCCGAAATTTACTTAATTGGCGAAATGTTTTCCGATATGCCGGCGGATAAAAAACAGTTTTCTCGTTTATCGCCTAAGTATCGTGCTTTGCGGGAGCTTGTAAAAAACAAAGAGCTAGAAGTCTTTACTAAGGAAGACCAAATTACAGAAGAACTAAAAAATAAAATTTTTGAAAATGGTCCATTTTATCCTTTTGTTTATTTATCTTTAAACACAGTAAAAATGAAGCACGGCTTTATGCTTTTTTATTTTAAAAAATCAAGTGACTTATTCCAGGTATTGCGCTATCGATTGAATATGCTTCGCAATATGTTTCGCTTAACGTTAGAAAAAATCCATGTCGAAAATCAGCAAAAGAAATTAGCCTTGTTTGATCCTCTTACCGGTCTTCCCAATCGTTATTTTTTTCAGGAAACTTTAGAAAAAGAAATCCAAACAGCAGAGAGGCACAATCAAAAATTTGCTGTTTTGTTTGTGGATTCAGATCACTTTAAAGAAATTAATGATGTTTTTGGACATAATGCAGGGGATTTATTGTTAACAACCGTAGCAGTGCGCCTTTTAACTTCGGTTCGAAGATCGGATTTTGTAGCACGGCAAAGTGGAGACGAATTTATTATTCTGCTTAGAAATATCCAGTCCGAGATGAATGTCCCCCAAATAGCTAATAAAATTATGAAGAATATTTCCAAACCTATTCCAATGGAAAAGGATCAGCTTCATATTACTTGCAGTATTGGAGTTGCTTTTTATCCCGATCACGGAAAAACTGCTCAGGAGCTTTTAGCAAATGCCGACGAAGCAATGTATTTTATTAAAAAAACCACTCGCAATAATTTTCATATTCAAGATAATAAGCTTTCGTCGGATAAGAAAAAAAGACTAACTTTACTCAATGCATTAAAAGATGCAATTGATAAAGCAGAACTTGATGTTTTTTTTCAACCGCAAATACAATATCCGGAAAAAAAAATTATTGGTGTCGAAGCCTTAGCAAGATGGCAGCATAATGGCGAATGGATTTCTCCCGCAGTGTTTATTCCTTTAGCAGAAGAATCGGGATTAATCAATGAATTTACAAAAGTTATTACTCATAAAGCAGCGAGCAGCTTAACTAAAATAAAAGAGAAAACTAACTTAGAACTAAAACTTGGCATTAATTTATCTGCAAAACAATTTCATGATCCGAATTACCCTAAAGAAATTATTGCTCTTTTACAAGATATCTGCACAGTTCCTGTGGAAGTCGAAATTACAGAAACAAGCTTCTTTGCAGATATCAATCGTGCTAAAAAAGTAGCTCATACTTTTGCAGAAGCCGGACTCCACTTAGCCATTGATGATATGGGCTCCGGATACAACTCTTTAATTTTTTTAGTGGAATTACCTGTATCCACCTTAAAAGTAGATAGAGCACTTATTATGAGGGTTACGAAAGAGAAAAAAAGTTTAGCCATTACCAAAGCAATTATCCAAATGGCTAAGGATATGGACTTACACACCGTTATTGAAGGGGTTGAAGACGAGCAAGAAGTAACTCTTCTCTCACAGAAAGGTGCTAAAGTATTTCAAGGGTATTATTTTGCTCGGCCTATGCCATTTCAGGATTTGCTTACGTTTTGTGGAAACAAATAAATTAAAAACTAAGCTCGAAAGTTTAAAGCATAAATTTTAGCAAGCTCGTCTTTTAAAAAAGCAGTTAAAACTTGGTTTCTACGTTGCATCATGGTTTCTATGTCGCGAAAAAACTTTTGAAGTTCGTAAAATTCATCGGGATAGCCTCCCCAAGAAAAAGGTGGATAATATTTTTTTTGTTCTTGCTTAGGCGGTAGCAAAACCCCAAGATCTATCACTGTGCCGGTATTCAGCATCGTGCCAATAGAAGTTTTTACAAAATCCCCAAGAATGCTCCCATATTTCAATTCGCCAGTTGGAAACTCTTGTTTTTGAAAAAGGAGCTTAACTGGACGATAGTTGTTTTTTAAATCGGATGTAGTGGTAAGTGCGCCTAAATTCGCCCAGCTTCCTAATATCGAATGCCCAACAAAACCTTCATGGTGCTTATTGGTATAGTTAGAAATTAAACTATCTGCCACTTCTCCACCAATCCGGCAATTCTCTCCAATAACACAATTGCTAAGAAATGCCATGTCCACCTGCGTTTTTTCTCCAATGTACAAAGGCCCCTTTAAATGGCAAAAAGAAGAAATTTTTGCTTCTGCATCAATGACAACGGGCCCATCCGTAGCATCGAGAGAAGCTCCAAAAACTTGAGCCGATTCATGCACATAAATACTTTTTCCTTGCAACAAATTTCCTTTTTTCTTTAAAGACCTTAACGACTGAACCGGCTTCTTCCAAAAACTTAAATCTCGATCAATATTTTCTAAAAAATGATTCCAAGGGGTAATCGGAAATACATGTTCTTCTTCTGCTGCTGAATCCACATACATAATTTTGATGCTAGTCGGCAACGAAGGACTTGTGTTTTTAAAAAAGTCTTCTTCCCGCCTGCGCTCTGTGTAAATAATCGCTTCTGAATCTTGCCCTTGAAATAGGGATCTTTGCAAAGGAGAATAAATTCCATCTCGGAAAGTATAAGCCGGTTTTAAGCGAAAAAGAGGGGTAAGGGGTTTGTAAAATAAATCGTATAACTTCACTTTTTAAACTTCCAAACCATATAAACCGTGACAAGCAGAAAAATAATATTAGCAAGCCAAGCAGCCAACAAAGGTGGCAATGTTCCATTATTCCCTAAAGATTTTCCAAAAAACATAATTAAATAATACACAATGGTAACAATGGTAGATAAGGCTAACGAAGCAGCAATGGCTCCTTTGCGCATTTTCGATCCAACAATCGCACCAATAATTACGGTAAAAAAGCACACTAGTGGATAACTAAAATGCCAATAGTACTCTACAAGGTACTTTCTATAATCCTCTCCTGCTGCTTTAAAATGGTTTATATATTGCTGTAAGTCAAAAATACTTGTTTCGTCAAAATCTTTACGAGCTCGCCGAAAGTATTTGCCATCTTCGGGTAAATCAATTTTCATGTGCTTAAAAAATTCTTGCTTTAAAAAATTTCCATTTACATCAAAATATGTAATGCTACCATCTTCAAGCTCCCAATCCCGAGCTTTGTGAATAACTCCTTTTTCTGCTTCAATAATTTTATAGATGTTCCCTGTTTTACCAAGCACAACAAGATGTAGTCCAATCACTTCATTTTTATATGGCCAAAAATGAGCCATGTAATAAAACCGATTTCCAGATCTCATTTCCACATTAAAACGTCCCCGAAGATGAAAAGAAGGATCTCGTCCGCGGATAATGTCTAACTCGTGGTAAGAAGCAAAATTCGAAGGAAACGTTACATATTCATTAAAAGCAAGTAAAGCTAGAGAGACAAAAAAAGTAAAAATAGCCACCGGCTGCATAAGACGCATAAACGATCTACCAGCAGCTAAAATAACGGCTAATTCATAGTTGCGGGAAAATGTAGCTACTGTATAAGAAACGGCAAATAAAAGCGCCGGCGCCGTAACAACGGAAATAACAAGCGGGATATTTAAAAAATAATAACGTACTACATGAATGGAATCTCCCTTAAAATCCATTACAATTTTAAGAGTTTCCATCACCTTTGCCACAAAGGCAATCCCCCCTAACATAATTAAAGCACCAACAAAAAACTTAAGAAACGTTGATGTAAAATACCGATCGATTGTATCAAGCATATTAATGAGGGAAAAGCAAATCTCTCCATGAGTATAGAATTTCAGAAAAAGAAAGCCCCGTTAAAACTGAATATGTCCAGACCATAACAAAAGAAGAACCTAGGGGAATGGTCATATTATCATCCAAAAGGCCATGGCCACTAATGAGCTCAAATAAAAAAGCAGAGATAGATCCCGCAACTAAAACCATCCAGGCAATGCCATTAAGTCCATTTTCGTTCCATAAAACAAAAGGTGATTTCGGATCCAGCCAAAGGGTAACGAGGAGTAAAAAGAATAAACCAGCTAAAAATGCAGATGTCATTCCACCTAACATCCCCTGGATACTTTTTCCGTTCTTAAAACGAATACTGCCATAATGCTCTCCGACATACGCAGCTACCGGATCTCCAATTAAAAGAAACGCAATCGATAAAACCGCAAGCTCTTTTGGCATAAACCCTACAACTAGCATATTCGATAGCAAAAAGGGGACAGAAGAATGGATTTTTGTATATTCTTTTTCTTTTAAAAGCTTGCCCGCTGTTTTAATAAACAAATCTTGCCACCACTCAAAATTAAATCGCAAAATTTCTACAATCCATAAAAATATATTCAGTCCTAATAGTATATAAAACGAAATACTACGAGTTGTTTCTTTAAAACTAGTTGTAAAAAGATAATCAAAGGTATTAAAATAAAAAATTAAAGGAATCAGTAAGCCAAAAAGATGATAAATTTTACGGTGTTTATTAAAACTTTCCCCCGGTTGATGCGATTTACTAAACAAAGGGGTTTTTTCCTTTTGCTGATTCATGACGGTAAGGCTGTGTTTTTTCCCCGTGCCGTCAAGTATCGTGCCGCTCCCCATTTGTTATTTGTTGTAAAAAAACAACAAGGTGTTGACAAATTGAATCAAATTTATATGGATGTACTATGGCAAAGCATAAAAGTATTTCGCAAGCAGTTCGAGAGAGCGATCAATATCGTATACGTATGTTTAAAAGTGATTTTTTAGAAAAATTTTCTTATGTGCACCCGCTTGTGCCTGTATTTTTATATGTACCTGTTATACTTGTTTCTTCTTACTTTGCCTTTGCTAAGTTCCATTTAACCCCCTTGCAGTTTGCCGGAATGTTTTTAGCAGGAATTTTAGGCTGGACACTTACGGAATATACGCTTCATCGATTTTTATTTCATCCTCCTATGAAGAGCGAGTTCTTAAAAAAAGTTTATTTTTATACCCATGGAATTCACCATGAAGCTCCCCTAGATGCAACACGACTCGTTATGCCACCTTCGGTGAGTGTCCCTTTAGCCGTATTAGTTTATTTTGGTGTTATGGCCATTTGGCCACAAACAGGCCTTGCTTTTTATGCAGGATTTATTTTAGGCTATTTATTTTATGATATGCTACATTTCTCTACGCATTTTTTTGCATTTCCGTGGAAATGGTATAAGCTTTTAAAAAAGCACCACATGGTACACCATTTTAAAGCACCGGATAAAAATTTTGGTGTATCAAACCACTTATGGGATTATATTTTTCGAACAAAATATAAGCATAAAAGTTTATCTT
>RFJE01000400.1 GCA_003695005.1 Candidatus Hydrogenedentota bacterium
CATTGCCATGATAAATAACATTAATGTAGCCTATCGAAGCGGTGTTTGTAGAATTAGGATCGTCCTTTACGCGGTAAATGGTATAGAGATCGGCTAAAGTTCCTGCGGAATCCTTTGCAACAGGTGCCCATCTGACTCGAATTTGGTTATTTTCGTATCCATCTTCTGCAAAGGTACGATCTTCTAATTTTAATGGTCTATAAATATCGCCATAAATAGATGTACCTGCAGAGTATACAGGAATTACTTTAGGTCCAGAAGTATCGGCTAATAAAGTAGCAGGAGCGTTGGGGAAGTTATTGGTGTTTAAAATGCCATACTTAAAACGACCACTATTACAAGTTGCAGAAGAAGTGCTACAAACAAGTGTTCCTCCTCCAATCGCGGTACCATTTATACTACTACATAGCGCTGATATTTGCTGTGCCCCACTACTGCCCGATAAATTAAAGGATTTACTCGCACTGCCATTGGCACTATCATAATAAGTAAAGCTAATTTGCTTTTGTGATAAGTTATTAGTAACCGTAACGGTAGCATAGCCATCCGAAGCCCCATTGACTCGTACGCACATGGGAAAATTTCCTAAAAAGCGCAACCGTCCTGCTACAACATTGGAAGGATTACTTTCTGCTACCGAAGTACTTACAAAATAGTCTGAATCATTACTGCAGCTATCATCCCCGCCGTAGGCATCATTGGTATTTGTGTCTGCTGTTCCTGCTCCTGTCTCATCTAAACCACGGCGAGCATTTGTGGTGTTGCAATTTTCGCCCGTGCATTGAATATCAATTAATTGTTGAGCCACAATGCGATAATAATAAATTTTGCCAGGTTGCAATGTGCTGTTATCATTTTTACCATCAAATTCTCGTAATAGGCCATCGGCTGTAGTAGAATTCGCATTGATTTGGCATTCCACTTCTTGAAACGGCCCTGTGGATGATTCCGATCTTTGGATGGAATACCGAATTCGCAAATTCGGAGAAGAACTCGATTTATTAGTCGTTACATCTTCCCAAGCAAGCCATATTCCATCAGGGTTAATATCCGAGACATACTTAATTTGGGGAGTCCCTATATTAATTTTTAAGCTTCCCCCACCGCCAGCCAAATAAGAACTGTTTGCTTGCTCTGTGTTGCTAGAAGGCCCGGTGCATGATTCTAAAATATCGTCACAAGCATAAACAACATAATAATAAATTTCTCCTACTTTAGGGTCATCTGCGGAATCGGTATCTCCCGGCAAATTAGAACAGGTGCTCGATTGTATGTAATTATCGTTCCAGCCCGGTGAAGTATTGTTGGCTAAATATCCCGGGAGGAGACCATTAATGTCTGTGGCATCATACGCTATATTTTGCGTGTGTTTATAGGCAGTACTATCTCCTTGCCACTTGTATTTATTAATCGTATTGCCACTGTCGTTACAGCGCATTGTAGAGTTAGAAGCCGTTGCCGATCCATCTTGCCCCCACACCCCTTTATCTGTGTATAGTTCTTCCGAACTCGACACCGACTTTAACGTTGTTTCGCAGGATTGAGCAGCGTCGTCGGGTGCGGCTGTATCACAATCTGTGGTTGTTTTACTATCATCATCTTTTAAGGTATAGCTAATGTTGGATAGTTCTTTTACTAAAATGAGTTTTTCGGAACCATTGGAGTTTATATCAGAAGCAGTATTAAAATCCGTTAACTGATCGCATGGCCAGGAGGAGCAAGTTACACTGGGAGAAATGGTTTGGGAGGCAGAAGTAATGGTTCTTCTTAACACACGATAGCTTGTGGCACCGCCATTAGAATCCCAAGTAACTTCTATTCGGTTAGTATATTGATCCCGTGTTGCCTGTACATTAGTTGGCGTTGCTAAATAGTAATCTCCACTACCTCGTGCCCGAATGTAATAAGTGGCCGGTTTCCCCTTTTGGTATAAAAAAGGAGGGATGGTTACTTTTACATAGTAAATCGCAGTAGCGTAAGGCGAAGAATTCCACGGCTCTAACGAAGAGGAATCTGTATCAGGGGATCGCTTGATTTTTACACTTTTATTGATTTTAACAACTTCATTTCCTGTACTACTCAGAGTAAAGGGTTGTTGGCAAAGCCCATAGTCATTGGTGCCATCTGTATCGTTGTTGCTGGAATCACAACCCTGCCAATTTCCGCTCATAGGTCCTGTATCGGTCCCCCAAATTTTTGTTAAGCTGCCATCCGTGCCAGCATAGTATAATTGTACAATCGTTTCGATCCCGTCGGATACATCAAAAGTTTCAATTACAATTCTCTGGTTTGCACGCGCATAAATGACATACCAGTCCTGATCCTCCCGAGAATGAAATGAATGGACTTGCTTTGTTCCATTTAAGTTTAAGCAAGTAGCGTATTCTGTAGAATTATCGGCTCCACTAATTTCTCGATTTATGCCATCCACAGGGCAATTGGCATCTGTTCGCGCATATTCATAAGCGTCGGGTTGCTCCGGCTGTGGTACATAAGGGTCAGGTCCTTCTTTATATTGTATATTTCCAGGCTTACAAAAAAATCCTGCTAGAATAAATAAAAGAAAAAAAACTTTTAGCCGCATAAATTCCAATCTTATACAATATGGTTCTGTGTACAGTATAATATGCTGTTTCTTTACTGAAAAGGGCCAAAGTTTTTGTGATCTTGAGGGTTGGCTTATGTTCCCGCCACCCCTCACCAATCTCCTTTACAGGATGAATCCGACTCTCAGTCTTTCCACATGGAAAAGTACAATCGTGTTTATAATTTTAGTGCCGGTCCGGCAGCGATCCCTACCGAAGTATTAGAGCAAGTTCGCGATGAACTGTTAAACTATCATGACAGTGGTATGTCGGTTATGGAAATGAGCCATCGCAGCCAAGATTTTACCAATATTATAGAAGAAGCTGAAGCAAACTTGCGGAGTTTATTGAATGTTTCCGAAGAATATGCTGTGTTATTTTTGCAAGGTGGAGCTTCAACTCAGTTTGCCATGGCGCCTATGAATTTAGCGGGTCCAGGGAAAAAAGTAGCTTTAATCCAAACCGGTAATTGGACGAAAAAAGCTTCTAAGGAAATTGAGAAAATTGCAAAGTTAGAGGTCATTGCTTCTACAGAAGATACAAATTTTGATAGGTTACCTGACATCAATAGCCTTCCCATTCCAAGTGATGCGGCTTATGTTCATATGTGTTCCAATAATACCATTTACGGTACAGAGTTTTTTGCGTTTCCAGATACAGGAGATATTCCGCTAGTTTGTGATATGTCATCGGATATTTTATCTCGTTCCATTGAGGTAAATAACTTCGGAATGATTTTTGCGGGTGCGCAAAAAAACTTGGGTCCATCGGGAGTTACTCTCGTAATTATTCGCAAAGACTTAGCGGAAAGAGCAGATAAATCATTGCCTACCATGTTTCAATACCGCACTCATATTGAGAAAAAAAGTTTATATAATACTCCACCTACATTTGCCATTTACGTATTAGGTCTTGTTTTAAAGTGGGTACAAAAGCAAGGGGGACTCGAAGCTATTGAAAAACGAAATATAGAAAAGGCAAATTTATTGTATCAGGCAATTGATAATTTAGACTTTTATACGTCGCCGGTTCAAAAAGAAAATCGTTCTCGAATGAATGTGGTATTCCGTATAGCAGGCGCAGATAAAGATGAACAAAAAGCCAAGCTCGAAAAAAAATTTGTTGAAGAAGCAGCAGAAGCAGGTCTAAAAACATTAAAAGGCCACCGAAGTGTAGGAGGCTTACGGGCTTCTATTTACAATGCAATGCCAATTGAAGGGGTAAAAGCATTAGTAGAATTTATGGAACATTTTGCCGAAGAGCATAGTTAAAAAAATTGGAAACTTTTTTCATGTGAGGAGGTCTAATTACTGATGAGTCCAGAACAAGCACAGGCTTTAACCAATGCAATTGAGGAGCTAAGCAAAGCTATTTCGAAAATAAATCTTAACCAAACCGACCCGATTGCCCAAATTTTACTGGCATTAGTACCCCTTTTAGGAACCGTACTTGGAATCACTCTTTTCTTCTTTTTCTTTTTATGGCAGTATCGTATTAAAAAAGAGCTAATTCGCAGTGGCCAGTATGCTAAACGAGAGAGGAATTATCGAGAGCTAGCCCTTTTAGGGGGATTTTTATGCTTAGGAGCTGGTATTCCTTTAACCATTTTATTTTTGGCCATTGATGGATTAACGTATGGTGTTTTAGGTGGTTTTATCCCGCTAACTTTAGGAATTATGCTAATTTTGTATTATGTATGGGCTGCCAATCATAG
>RFJE01000401.1 GCA_003695005.1 Candidatus Hydrogenedentota bacterium
CGGTTGCTCAGGCAAAATCCCAATCTTTAAAAGAAATTCGCGAGACACAAGAGGCTTTAGAAAATACGGAAGAGCGCTATCGAAGTTTAATTGAAAATATGACCGTAGGTCTTGTACAAGTGGATATGCGGGATATTATTTTATTTTGCAATCCTAGTTTTGCCAACTTTTTAGGCTATGAAAGGGAACAGCTTGTTGGTCGATCGATTAAAGAGTTTTTATTTTCGCCGACAGGCGAGTCGATTAGTTTAGTTCACTTATTCCATGGAAATGGCGAAACCCCCGAGTTAGTTTTAATGTCGGCAAACGGTGATAAAATCTGGGTACAAACAGGAATTTCGCCTATTGAGTCTTTAGACGGAACTCTTGAAGGTGTTATGGGAATTTTTACGGATATTCGGCGGCGCAGAGCGATGGAAGAAAAACTTCGAGAAAGCGAAGAGCGCTATGCCATTGCAGCTCGTGGAGCAAACGATGGTCTATGGGATTGGGATTTAGTGAATCATAAAATTCATTATTCGGATAGATGGAAGTATATGCTTGGCTATGGTCCTAAATCCATATCAGAGGATGAAAAGGAGTGGATTGAACGAATTCATCCACAAGATGTAGAAAAGTTTTGGTTAGATTTAGAAGCACATTTATCTGGTAGCCAACCATTTTTCCGCAATGAGCACAGGCTACTTCATCGAGATGGTTATTATATATGGGTGCATGCTCGTGGCATGGGTGTTTTTGACGAGAATCGAAATGCCACGCGCATTGCAGGATCCATTTCTGATATTACAGATAGAAAGCTTGTGGAATCGCAATTAGAGCATGATGCTTTTTACGATTCTTTAACAGGTCTGCCAAATCGATCCTTATTTCATGATAGACTCCGACAGGCTTTTGCGCAGTGGCAGTCGGGCTATTTATCTCATTTAGCGGTACTTTTTATTGATCTTGATCGCTTTTTAATTGTAAATGAAAGCTTAGGCCATCGTGCGGGAGATAAGCTTTTAATTGAAGTTAGCAAAAGAATGCAGAAAGCTCTGCCCCCTGGAGCTACACTTGCGCGCCAAAACGCCGATGAGTTTTTAATTTTACTAGAAAATGAAAAAAAGTCCAGTGTAAAAAAATTTGCCGAAAATCTTTTAGACCTTATTTCAAAAGAACCCTTTGAAATTCATGGCCATACTGTATATTCTACAGCAAGCATTGGAATTGCGTATGCAGATGAGCAATCTATGCGGGCCGATCATCTTGTACGAGATAGCGAAATGGCGATGTATCATGCAAAAAGTCAAGGAAAAGCTCGAGTTGTGGAATTTACACCCAATATTAAAAGAAAGGTACGGGGAACTCATTTACTTAAAAGAGAATCTGAGCTACATGCTGCTTTAGAAAAAAATGAATTTGTTTTATTTTACCAGCCTATTGTAAGCTTAAGCCAAAATGAAATTTATGGTGCGGAAGCCTTAATCCGTTGGCAGAAATCAGATGGTTCTGTAATATCACCTATTGAATTTATTCCATTAGCAGAAGAAACGGGGCTAATTGTTCCCATTGGAGAATGGGTACTCGAAGAAGCGATTCGTTATATTTCTTTTTTAGAGAAGAATTTTTCATCAACAGGCATCCTTTCGGTAAACATATCCCCTATGCAGTTTTATGGCGAACATTTTGTTACAAAACTTTCTGAATTATTAGAACAGTATAAAATTTCTGCCAATCATTTAAAATTAGAAATTACAGAATCCCTTGCCATGAGTGACTTAGATCGCAGTGCGAATATCATGAAGCAGATTGCGGATTTAGGTGTAGGACTAGCCATTGATGATTTTGGAACAGGATACTCTTCTCTTAGTTACTTAAAACGGTTTCCCATTAACACATTAAAAATTGACCAAGCATTTATGCACGATTTACAAGAAGGTTCCGACGATGCGGCCATCATCCAAGCAATTATTGCCATGGGGCATTCTTTAAATTTAGATGTCGTTGCAGAAGGAGTAGAAACTAGCGAAAAGAGAGACTTATTAGCCAAATTTGGATGCGATCATATCCAAGGGTATTACTATAGCAGGCCTATTGGACGAGATGCGTTTACGAAGCTCTTAAAAGAAGATCGTGATAAAAACGAATCATAGAGTTTTTATGGTGATGAGCAAGTGCCTGTAGCAGAGATTTTACTTAAAATAACAGCCGAGTATGCATTTAAAGCCCAGGTACTTGTGGTATAGCCCCAGGACGCAATATCTGTTAGTCCCGAATTACTAGGCGGACTAATCACCGAAAAATTGGCCTGTGGAGAACTCTCGGTTCCATCGGCATCAGCAATATGTACAAAAGCACACCAGCGAGATCCTCCTGTTTCTACAGTAAAAGTTTGTGTTGTATTCGTCATATTGGCTAATACACGAAATTCTGTACGCCCATTTAATTGAGTAGTGCTGCTTCCTGAACAAGCCGTACCTTTTGTAAAAAACGAATAAGTTTGGTTTACAGTGGAACTATCAAAATTGGAATTTGTAACCGTGGGATCTGCTGCATATTGGAATGCAGCACAGCTTTTCCGCATATCAATTAAATATTTTGTTAAATAAAACATTTTTTTATTAGAAGACAGTCCACCCCATTTAATGACATTCCCCGAATAACTTTGGTCTTGTTTCCCTTTATCTCGAAAAAATTCTTGCCCTTGTTGAATCATAGGAATGCCATGAGATACAAGCAAAGTTAACATGCCTAAAGCTGCTTTAAACTCATTGCCTAGCACCGCGTGAAAAATCGTTTCTTCGTCATGGCTTTCAATATAATTTAAAGTGTCCACGGGGTTTTTAGAAATCGCTTGCCAAATTCCATCATCCCGATTTTTCGAAAAGTACATGGCTGTTTTCGTCCGACTTGTATACATTGGATCCGAATTACCTTGAACAAATGCCTTTACACTTTCGCGGAAATAATCATTCCATTGGGAAAATCCTGGATAATCGCCAGTTACTTGCGCGGTAAAATCTATCCCAGTACTTCCCAATGTGTCATTTGTACCACTTTGCACCATAAAAGAATGACGGGTAGCTCCTAACCAATTTTCTCCCGTTAAAAAGTTTGGTGGTTTTATGGTATTGCCAAGAGAATCGGTATAGCTTTGGCAAACTCCAGATCCATTTGGATTGCAAAGCTTTTTCTGAATTTCTTTTAAAGTTTCTTCTCGCGTGCCAACGACTAAATCAAAACGAATGCCATCGATATGAAATTCCTTTATCCAGTAAAGAGCAGAATCCACAACCATTTTATAGGCAAATGGCTTGTTGGTTTTATCATCATCGATCCAGTTGCCTGTGCCTACATTTTGCCAAGAAGCACCATTTGTGCGAAAATAATAACGGTAGTACGGCTCAGCTCGATACAGCATATTATACTCGTTACTGGTATGTGTAAACACCATATCCATAATTACTGCAATGTTAGCATTGTGAAG
>RFJE01000402.1 GCA_003695005.1 Candidatus Hydrogenedentota bacterium
CCTGCTCGTGCTCAAACAGTCCTCGGCGAAGCCTGCGGAACTGCGCCGAGCAGGCCTTTTTGCCCTTCACCGAGAATTGCTGGGTAAGCAGTGGCTACATTTTGTGCTATTTTCTAGCACCCTCGCTCGGGAGGGACGCATCCATGGTTCCGCGACGACCAAGCGGATCGATACGTTAGTGAGCGGAATGAGGAAGTACCCAAAGGGTAGGATCTGCGCGCGAACCCGAACGGCGAACCGATCCGACAGGATGGAGGACGAACAATTCTAACTCTCTTTGCCACTCTGCAAGGATACAAATTCGTATCCAGCGCAAAACTAGCCGAGCGACTACGATATTGGAGCGAGAGCTTGTCCCTCACCTTTTTTTGCGTTCGGCAGCTACTATATCGTAGGTATTACATCTAATAAAGCGGGAAATAAAATCATACGTGCCCCTGATGCAAAAAATGGTGAGGGATGGGTGCCCCCCTCCTAAATATAAGGAAAATTTGACGCTTACTGCAGAAGTTGCCTAAAAATACTAGTTGGCAAACTCAATAAAATTGTGATTATGTCGCATGCTTGTTCAAATGCAGGCAAATGCACCCGAAGCTGAAAATTCAGATTTTACGATTCTTGAAACGCTTTTCTCTACGCATGCCAACATAGAGTTTCTGAATCAAGAGAATGAGATTGTCTATTTATCCAAAGAAATCCCTTCTTATTTGCACGAGTTGTTATTTTTAGATGTAGAATGTATTGAACTTGGTTTTGGGCCGAGCAACATTCCTTGGTTAATTGGTCTTGCAGAGTTTACCCAAAAGGGGATTCGAGTGCGGCAATTATTAGCGAAGCACCCTATTGCAGAAGTGGATTCTTTGCAAGTTTTAGATGAGATTTGGAAACAAAAGCAAAAAATTGTAAGCTATAATGGAAAATCTTTTGATATTCCCTTAATTCGTTCTCGGTTTGAGTATTTTTGTGCCGACCACAGAGACCTGAATTTTCATCACTTTGATTTATATCATATTATAAAGCGACTGCATTGGCAAAGTCGGTATCGGTTAATAGACACAGAGCGAGAATTTCTAAATTTTTTTCGCAAAGATGATATTCCTGGTTCGTATTCGGGACAAGCATATTTTGAATACCAAAAGTTTGGCAAACGTGCGCTCATGGATAAAATTATTGATCACAACCAGCTTGATTTATTATCGATGGCAAGTATTGTTGTTAAGTTAGCAAACTTACAAAAAATACCGAACGCATACTTTGAGCATATTCGTTTTTATTCTTTATTGCCCTTTCCTTTTGAACAAGAACTGAAAAATCGCATACAGTATCAATGCAAATCAGCTCGAGATTGGCGGGATTTAGCAAAGCTATTTCAAAAGCAAAATAAGATAAGGTCGGCTCTTTATTGTTTATGGCGCGCTTATCGTCTTGGACAAAAATCAGCATTAATCGAAATATTAAAGAAATGTAAAAAAAGATCGACTCTATTGCCGTTTGGGAAAAAACTTTTTAATTATGCATTAAAGCGAGAAGAAGCAAACATGCAAGAAAAGATATTACACTTTAGTGACCATTATATGTATTAAAATCTAACGTTCCTTCGTCAGGATCATATACCCAACCACCACGACCATTTTTTGTTAAATGAATTACATTAGACTTAGACCTATCTTCCACAGGCACTTCCCCAAGTACTTGCTTTAATTCCTGAACGGTTTCTGGGAAGCGATTTTCTTTTAGCTGAAAATTCATAAGAGCCATGCGCATTAAGAATAACTTTCTTTTTGAGCTTTCAGGGGGACCTTTTAACTCTTCTTCTTTAGGTGGTTTTTGCTTTTCCAATTTTTCTTCAATTACAGCCCCCGAAGCTTTCAAACGTCGAAGTTCATTTTTAAGTCGGGTATTTTCTTCATAAAGCTGGTACGCCATTAATGTGGTCATTTCTAGTTGATCTTCCATTTCGGCAAGCTTACCATTTTGTCTGCAAGAGGCGAAAGAAAAGAATAAAATACAAATAACATATTTCCTCATAATACTCTCCTAATCTCGGATAAACAATTTCCCTGTCCTTTTATTATATCGGTATTTACCTCGCTTAGGATTAGGGATCTCATAAATCCTATATTCATTTAAGTATAATAAAAGTTCATTGAGGTCTCTTGGATAACGACCTTTTTGCTTGCGAAAGTTGTAAATACTTCGGCGTAATTGAATTAGAATGATACGGTCCTCGGGGTCTAAATTTGAGTCTTCGGCTTCTGTAAAATCAAGGGTTTTAACATCACTTTTTCCTTTTGGCTTTCCAAACAATTTATCTAAGCCCCATGGCCAGTTCTTCCCACCTCCAAATTGGATTCGCAAACCAAACTGGTGATAAAAGCCAAGCTCGCCACCGGGTGTTATTGTATAAGCTAAATCATATACATAGCCCTGAATAGGTATATAAAGGGAAAGCCCCCCTGAAAAGTTCCAGGATTTAGCACGAGATCCATCTAAAGTCGTTTGTACCACGGAACCTCGTAGAGCACCGTATTCTCCAAATTTAATTTCCATCCCCGGGCCTAAGTTCCAAGATAATTCATGCAACCTCTCCCATGCAACTTCTAAATTCGCTTCCATCCAATCAAACGTGATGATATTATAAAAAATAGCAGCATAATAAGTAAAAGGCAATGGGGTTGTAATTTCGGCATATTGGATTCCGGGAGATAGATTTCTCATCCCTAAAGAAATACCTAAATTTAAATTTCTAGTTGGTTCTAAAAGGGCAGGAGCATCAAAATATAGAATACTGCCTGCATCTAAGGAAACTGCTCTAGCGGTAAATCCACCTAGTCTGGATTCAATATATTTTCCAGATAAGCCGAAGGAAAAATCAGCAAAGTGAATGGCATACATCGTGGAAAGAGCAATATCGTTCACATGTATAATTTCCTTATTAAAGTTATCATCATAAACTTCGATAGGAGGCGACCCAAAGTAACGCAGGCCTAAACCAAGCGTTCCAGCAAGCGTAGGTTTTGTCCATAAGAAACTCTGTGTTGAAAAATTAAATGGTAATGTTCGGTAAGAAAATAATAATTCCGAGTAATCTTGTAAAGCTACCACTGCCGGATTTGTTTCGCCATACCATGAAGAAGACCCGAGGGCTGTTCCACCTCCAAGCATAGCTTGCGCAGGAGGGGTTGCGGGAATGCGCAGGAAAGGAAGACTTACGCCCCCTGCTTTTGTTGCATATAAGCTCATTACGCTAACAAATAAATCAAAAATAAGAAAGCTTGCTATACGTCTTTGCATTCCTAGTGCCTTACTATGTATTGACGGTAAAAATTCCAGTATTTTTTCAAAAAAATTATTGCCGGTCGATAAAACATGTTGTCTGTTTGTAACCTTTATAAAAAAATGGCTTTATGAAAATTACCTTTTGGGGTGTTCGTGGTTCCGTTGGATCTGGTATAACAAAATCAGATGTTGAGAAAAAAATACGGCGTACTTTAGAACTAGCCTCCCCAGCTGATATTTTAAGCCCCGAATCCATTGATCGTTTTATGGCAACATTACCTTTTTCTTTAACGGGCACGTATGGAGGAAACACCACTTGTGTGGAAATTCGGACGGATGAAGATAAACTTGTGATTGTGGATGCTGGAACTGGCTTGCGCAGGCTTGGTATGCTACTGATGCAAGAGGCAAGATGGAGAGGGCAGGGGGAAATGACTTTCTTTTTTACGCATTCACACTGGGATCATATCCAAGGTCTAATGTTTTTCCCGCCTATTTTAATCCCGGGGAATAAAGTAAAAATTGTTTCGTGTTTTAAAGATATCGAAGAACGGTTAAAATATCAGCAAGTGCGAACTCATTTTCCGATTACATTTGATGAAATGGCTGCGGAAAAAACATTTGACCACTTTGAAGAAGGCCAGTGGTACGAGACTGATGGTTTAAAAGTAACTAGTAAAATGGTAAAACACCCGGGTGGATGCTATAGTTATAAGTTTGTTCAGCCAGATGGAAAAGCATTTATTTTTTGCTCTGATGCAGAATTTAATATGGAATCCATGTATAATATAGAGCCATATATTGAATATTTTCAGGAAGCAGATATTCTTGTGTTTGATACACAATACACGTTTGAAGAGTCCTTACAAAAAATTGACTGGGGTCATTCGAGTGCTTCCATTGCTACGGATATTGCCATTAAGAGTAATGTAAAAAAACTAATTTTATTTCACCATGATCCTTCGTATGATGACGATAAAATGGATGCTGTTACCATGCAAGCCTTAAAGTATAAAGACATGATGGCACCGAATCATCCTTTAGAAATTCAAACTGCTTTTGAAGGGCTTACTCTTACTCTTTAATGAAACGAGTATTCATTTTTACACTTCTCATTACAGGAAAATTTTTTAGCCAAGGATGGTATCCTGCAAAAAAATTATTATCTGCCAAAGATTTTGTAGTTTATAACACGAAGCTTGGTGTTTGGAATGAAAATAAAATTGAAACCGGTTTTCTCTATCGTAAGAAAAATAAACTTTATTTTAAAAAAATAGCAAGACAAAATGTAGAAGTATCAGGTGGAGAATTGGCTTATGCTTCTATAAAAAATAAGAATTTTACAGCTATTGCTAAACAAAAGAAAATTTATTACGCATTTTTCCCAGATGGAAAGCAAGGAGTGATTGAGGAAAAAGGAAGGGTATTATCCCCGTATGCTGCCACATTGCGCAATAAGGTATTCTTAGTGTATAATGTAGAACTTAACGTAAATGGAAAAAAAAGTTATTGTATCTTTTTGCGAGAGTTTTTAACTTCGGGGGATAGTAAACGAATACATCAATGGACTCCCGAGAAAGGAGAAAGTGGATATTTCTTCCCGCGTTTATTTTTATTTGGGAAAAAACTCATTTTAGTTTTTCAAAACCGGAGTGCTCAGACATATCGGGATAATTTAATGCGAGTCTATGTGGATGCAGATGGTAGTGTTTCCAATAAAAGTTATGTTCGAGAAAGTTCAAACTCACAAATGGAAGGTTTCTTTTCGCATGGCAGGTGGCTGTGGCGTGAAAACTACAAGAAAAGCTGGAATTTGTCATTTTTAGTAAACAATTCGCATCGTTATTTACTGCAAGAACAGGCAGATGCCGTTTCTCCTGCGTTAGATTTTTTTCCTGGTTTAGGATCTGTGGTTGCGTACATAAGTCAGGGACTGAATACGTGGGATGTTTATGGCTTTTTACCAGAAACCAATGATTTTTTTTCAAAGCCTCGCAAAGTTACCTCGAACCAATCTTTCATTTCAAAAACAGCAATTTGGCATGATACCAAAAATATTGCTCTTTTGTATAAGAGTAGAAAAACAATCTATGCTTCGCTAATAGATAAAGAAGCGGAAAAGATAAAAATCAAGAGTAGTTCTCATCCAAAAAATTCCGTAAATGAAAAAAGCACCTTTCGTGCTTCCTGGAAAAAGCCAAAAGACCCTTCGGGGATCGAAGAATATGCTTGGTCTATTGATAAGTTTCCTAAAAGCAAGCCAGCTATTTTTAATTTAGCTGGTTCGGAAACCTCTCTTTCTTTATCAAACTTGCAAGATGGGTTGTATTACTTGCATATCCGGTATCGAGATGGAGCAGGCAATCTTTCCCCTGTTACACATTACCGGTTTGGTGTGGATAAGATACCACCTGTAAAACCAGAAATACAATCGACGACTCATCCCGAGAATATATCAACTCCCTCTGGTGAAATCCGGCTTAAGATTCATGCCACAGATAATGTTGGTATCAAAGAATTCCGGTATGCCATAAGTAAAAATCGATTTAAGCCACTGAACAGGAAAACGAAAAGTCCAAATTTAATTTTAGTTGTTAAAAAAAGTGGTAAATACTACTTTCGAGTAAAAGCTGTGGATTATGCTGGTCATTCTTCGGAAGAGAGTATCTACCGTATTTTAGTGGATTTATCGGAAAGTTTTGCTCCTAAAATTACATTGCGTAAAAAAAGAATTTTACCTGATAATGATTATTTGCCGGTTCGAATTAGTATTAAGACAGCTATTCCAAAAGAATTAAAAGGTATTGTTTATTCTGTTCATTATGGCAGTGTACAAGATCCTCAAGAGAGCGGGAAAATCATCCTGGCTTCGGAGATCGGGAATTTCTCTAAAAAGAAAGGGAAAACCCAAAATACTTTTAACCTTAAAATTCCACTTCCCGAGAAAGAAAACCGAAAGCAGGGGATTTATGTGTTTGCCGCCCGATTAAAATATGCGGATAACTCCTATTCCGATTTAACAGCAGTTTCTTTTAAAATCAAAGGTTTAAAACAAGAGCCTTCCGAAGCAACAAGATATGTTAGCCGGAAAGTCTTTCGTAAAGCAAGGAAGAATTTTTCACCTGCTATAGAAATTTTTCCAAAGGATGGTTTATACTTTGTTTCCTTTCGCGTTCAAGATAATTTGCAAGATAAAGTAAATTATTTTGAATGGTATGTAAGCGAAGATCCTGCTCCCCCCGATTGGAAAGATGCTGCCAAATCTAGCGGAGAAGAAACTTTAGCTTTTTTAAAACCGAGTGAATATTGGATTTGGGTAAGGCCTTATTTCAAAAGCATGTCTTTGAACAAAAAAGCAAAACCAGCGGTGTTGTTTTTTTCCTTGCCTCACACTAGTTGGAAAGACAGTGTTATATCATTTTTTCAAAAAAGGTCAATCTGGCAGGTGTTAGCCTTTTTGGGCATAATTGCTTTTTTGGTACTCATGTTTTCTTTCCGTGTTCGTTTTCTCTTAAAACGGATTTTTTGGTAAAGGAGCATTATAACAAAGTAACTCTATTTTTGCCACGATTTTTACTTTTGTAAAGAGCTTCATCGGCACGTTTTAATACAGTGGATAAAGTGTCATTTGTCTGCACTTCGGTGATTCCCATGCTAACTGTAATATGGAGATTCTGTTTTCCAACAGGAGTTTTAGCAATTAACTTGCGTAACTTACCACAAATTTTTTTTGCTTCTTCCCCATGCGTGTTGGTAAGCAAAATCGTAAATTCTTCTCCACCCCAACGCCCGAAAGCATCTGTACTACGGATATGATGACGAACCACTCTGGCGAGATCTTTTAAAACCAAATCCCCTTCTAAATGGCCGTATTTATCATTTACTTTCTTAAACCAATCAATATCAAATAAACAAAAATACAGTTTAAAATGTTACAAACGCCACCGATGACAATGATGGACTTCTTTCGCTACAGTGAGGGAGTTTGGTTTTCTCAGCGCACCGTTCATCGATTTGATTCCTTAGC
>RFJE01000403.1 GCA_003695005.1 Candidatus Hydrogenedentota bacterium
ATAGAGTTTCTGTACTATGCTTAGCCCTGAACAGTTAGACCAAATTCCGGATCGAAGTCGGCAAATTTATGAAGATTTAAAAAACCAAATTTTAATTTTAGATGGTGCCATGGGCACCATGATCCAACGCCACAAACTTACAGAGCAGGATTTTCGCGGGAATCTTTTCCCGAATCCAAAAGTTCCTTTAATGGGTAATAACGATATTTTATGCTTAACTCGTCCGGATATTATCACCGAAATTCATACACAGTATTTAGAGGCAGGTGCTAACATTATTGAGACCAACTCTTTTAGTGGAACTAAAATTGCTCAGGCAGACTATGCACTCGAACATATAATTCGTGATTTAAACCTAGCAGCGGCGCAGTGTGCTCGAAAAGCAGCCGATGAGCATAAAAAGAAAAATCCCGATAAGCCTATTTATGTTGCCGGAGCTATAGGACCTACGAATAAAACCTTATCCATGTCGCCAGATGTCAATCGTCCGGAGTACCGAGCGGTTACTTTTGACGAAATGAAAGAAGCCTACCGCGAGCAAATTGAAGCGCTAATGGAAGGTGGGGTAGATTTACTGTTGCCCGAAACTGTTTTTGATACTCTAAACTTAAAAGCAGCTCTCTTTGCAGCAGAGGAAGCTTTTGAAAAATTCGGCTTTCGATTGCCAATCATGATTTCTGTAACCATTACGGATCAATCGGGAAGGACCCTTTCGGGGCAAACCGTAGAAGCCTTTTGGAACTCGATTCGTCATGCTAATCCATTAAGTGTAGGGATTAACTGTTCCTTAGGTGCTCGCGAAATGAAGCCTTACATTGAAGTATTATCTCGGATTGCACCGGTTTATTTAAGTTGCTACCCGAATGCCGGCTTGCCAAATGCATTTGGTGAGTATGATCAAACTGCAAATGAGCTTGCTTCGGAAATTGAAGTTTTTGCCGAAAATGGTTGGTTAAATATTGTAGGTGGCTGCTGTGGAACGACGCCGGATCATATTGCTGCGATCAAAGAAGCCATCGTGGGAAAAGCCATTCGCATACCACCTGTAGAAGAAAAAATTCCCCGTTTTAGTGGACTTGAGCCTTTTAATATTACAGAAGATACCGGCTTTGTTATGGTGGGCGAGAGAACAAATGTAATGGGATCACCAAAATTTAAAAAATTAGTGCTGGAAGGAAAATTTGATGCTGCTTTAGAAATTGCTCGCCAACAAGTGGAAAATGGAGCAAACTTTATTGATGTGAATTTTGATGAGGCACTTTTAGATGGAAAAAAAGCAATGCGGCATTTTTTAAACTTAATGGCGGCCGAACCGGATATTGCTCGTGTGCCTGTGATGATTGATTCATCAAAATGGGAAATTTTAGAAGAAGGACTCAAATGTTTGCAAGGCAAAGGCATTGTAAACTCGATTAGTCTTAAGAATGGAGAAGAAGAGTTTTTACGACAAGCAAAACTCATCCAGCGTTATGGTGCAGCTATGATTGTAATGGCCTTTGACGAGGAAGGACAGGCCGCCGATAAAGAAAGTAAAGTGCGAATTTGCAAAAGAGCTTACAAGCTTTTAACCGATCATGGCATTGAGCCGCAAGATATTATTTTTGATCCGAATGTATTAACCGTCGCCACCGGTATGGAAGAGCATAATCGTTATGCATTAGATTTCATTGAAGCTGTAAAAGAAATTAAGGCAGAATGCCCGGGTGCATTAACCAGCGGGGGAATCAGTAATATCTCTTTTTCTTTTCGTGGCAATAATGTTGTTCGAGAAGCGATGCATGCTGTTTTCTTATATCACGCCATTCGGGCAGGGCTCGATATGGGGATTGTAAATGCTGGCATGTTAGCAGTCTATGACGAAATTGAACCCGAACTTTTGGAAAAAGTAGAAGATGTTATTTTAAATCGTCGTGCAGATGCGACAGAACGTTTAATTGAATTTGCAGAAGCCATTAAAGCAAAGTCGGGGGGACAAAAATCAGCGAAAGCAGACGAAGGGAAAAACGAATGGCGAAGTTGGCCGGTAGAAAAGCGTTTAATCCATGCCCTTGTAAAAGGGATTACAGAATATATTGAAGAGGATACCGAAGAAGCTCGACAAAAATATCCATCATCCTTAGAAGTGATAGAAGGTCCGTTAATGGATGGAATGAAAGTAGTTGGGGAACTCTTTGGTGATGGGAAAATGTTTTTGCCTCAAGTCGTAAAAAGCGCTCGGGTTATGAAGCGAGCTGTGGCTTACTTAACACCATTTATTGAAAAAGAAAATGCAGCAAAAGAAAATGTGGAAAAAGCACCTGTATTTGTTTTAGCGACGGTAAAAGGTGATGTCCATGATATTGGGAAAAACATTGTAGGGGTCGTGCTATCTTGCAATAATTACCGCGTTGTGGATTTAGGAGTGATGGTGCCTTCGGAAAAGATTTTGGAAACTGCTAAAAAAGAAAAGGCAGATTTTATAGGGTTAAGTGGACTCATTACACCATCACTTGATGAAATGGTCTATGTTGCACAAGATATGGAAAAGGCTGGATTTAAAATTCCTTTGTTAATTGGGGGGGCTACCACTTCGCCTGCGCATACTGCAGTAAAAATAGCGCCTGAATATAGTGAGCCTGTCGTTCATGTAGAAGATGCTTCGCTTGTGGTTAACATCACAAATGATTTGCTAACGCAAAAAGAAAAATTTACAAAAGATTTGCAAAAAGAGCAAGAGGAAATCCGTGCAAACTTTTATGGCCGACGAAAATCGCAAGAATTACTTTCTTATGAAGAAGCAAAAAAATTAAGCTTCCAACCAGATTGGGAAAACTATCATCCCCCTGTTCCTGTGCAACAAGGAATTACTATTTTAAAACCAAAGCTGGAAGATATTATTCCTTACATCGATTGGACACCATTTTTTTTAGCCTGGGAATTGAAAGGACGCTATCCAAGAATTTTAGAAGATCCAAAAAAAGGGGAAGAGGCAAAAAAATTATTTTATGATGCTCAAAAAATGTTAGATCGGATGATTCGCGAAGAAATTACATACGCTATATCGCTTGTTGGTATTTTCCCGGG
>RFJE01000404.1 GCA_003695005.1 Candidatus Hydrogenedentota bacterium
ATTACGAAGTTCGTGTTATTTTACAACAAAACGAAGATGCGATTCGAATTGATGTTATTAATAATTTGCCAATGCTACCAATTGATGAAAAAAGAGTTTATGAGGTGATTAAAAAAGGAAATGAATATACTGATTTAGTAGAGTTTTATATCCAGCATGGTGATCAGACCGAGGGGGAGGGGATTGGTCTTGTTATGAGCATGCTGCTCTTAAAAGGAGAGGGAATTCCGTTAGATAATTTTAGTATCCGTTCTACAGAAGGAGTTACACAAGCAACGTTAGGAATTCCCTTACACCATTCCTATCCGGCACAGCAAGGTAAATAAATTGTGATGTCTTATCGGGAGGCTCTTCGCCTTCTTACAGCACGCTTAAAAAAAGTAACCAATCAGCCACGTTTTGAAGCAGAGTTATTGCTAGCTTTTGTACGGAAGATATCCCGAGAAAAATTACTCTTAGATGACGAAAAAGAAATACCGCCCGAAGAATGGAAGCTTTTAAACGATTTATGCTTACAAAGAGAAATATATAAACCTATGGCTTATATTTTACAAGAAAAAGAGTTTTTTGGACTTAAGTTTTTTGTAAATCAACATACTTTAATTCCAAGACCCGAAACAGAAATTTTAGTCGAAGAAGTTTTAAAGCATTTGCAAAGTCGTTCTAATCCACAACCAATTTCTATTTTAGATATGGGCTGCGGTAGTGGATGTATAGGCCTTAGTTTAGCGCATGAATATACAGGAAAGGCACATTATTTTTTAACCGATATTTCTTTTCCTGCTTTGCAAGTGGCAAAGCAAAATCAAAAACGTCTTTTGCCAGAGAAAAAAATTTACTTTATTGCTATGAATCAACTTCTGGGTTTTTCCACTACATTTGATGTTATTGTAAGCAATCCCCCTTATGTAACCGAACAGGAGTATGATAGGTTGCAGCTAGAAATCCAACACTTTGAGCCAAAACAAGCTCTTGTTCCTTCGAAGAATTTTTTTGAAAATTTATTTGCTTCGTTAAACACTCACCTTTCAAATAAGGGAGTCTTTTTTATGGAAACCAATCCAAACTTTATTGAAAAACATGCGAAGCAATTAACAGAAAAAGGATTTTTTGTGCAAACCATACCTGATTATACAGGACAGAATCACTTTATAAAAGCTCAATGGCATCCTTTTCGGAAATTGTAACAACATCTTATTTACAAGAGTCTGTACGACTGTGGTACACAGACTTTTACAAAAGGAGCTTACATTCGGGTGTTTTTTTCGTTATGGAAATCCTATCAAAATGAGTGGTATAAGGTTCCACTCGTTCGGCAAGTGGAGGGGTTAAAAAATGATCCCGACATAATGTTGAGATGATTACGTTTCCATGTACTTTTGTGCCTTTATAAATTCCAAATTGCTGTCTTACCGCAGCATGGTGTATAAAATAAATGTTTTGGTTTTCTAACAGTGACTTTTGTAAATTTTTCATCATCAAACGAAAATCTTCTGCACTTGTATAAAAATCAACAATGGCATTCGATAAAAAAACCACAATGGCAGTATTTGCGTCTTTTGCTTTATAATGCATTGTGTGTAAGGAAGAAAGTTCAAATTGAATTTCGTTTAGTTGACGAAATTTTTGATGAAAAGTTAAAAGCTCTTGCGTGCATAAATCCTTGTAACGTGGGAAACATACTGTGGTTACAGCGGCTTTCATCCGTTCTTCCATGGGCTTGCCATCATAGCGATAGCGCCAACCTAATTTTAAAGTTTGAATATTTTTCTGAATATTTTCTGCAGAATTCATTTTATGGTTTGCATATAAATCAATCATTTGTTGGTGTCCATATAAAATGCGCCAATCAATATCAAACATGGTGAGCTTTTTACAATTTAAATGAGCGTGCATAAAATAAGGCTGCATAAACCCTAAACTGTAACATTCTTTTTTATATTGCGGGATAAGTTTTGCTGCTAAAATAAAATCTTTTTCGGGATGCATATCATTCATGCGATAGTAATTAAAGCACCCGCTAACTAAATCATGCAAGGGATGAAATAAACGAGGATTCGTATGACCCTTTAAATACTTTTCTGCAATAAAAAGTTTAGCTTTATCGGGATTATATGACTTTTGCTTCCAATACATTTTACAGTACTCATTTCCTAGAGCATCCATTTTTTGAAAAAGATTGCGCGTTTCGCTTTGCGTGTATTTTGTTTTTGATATAACCTGAAAAAAATTCACGTGAAAGGGTGATACTTCTAGCGAATAGGACGGAATTTGATTTTGTTTAACGGGTGTACAAGAAAAGAAAAATGGAGCCCATACGATGAGTAAAAAAGATAAAAATTTCATTGTTACAGAGGATAAAATTTCGTCAAAGTGTAAAGAAGAATGCCACGCAAGAGGGTTGGCGGGAAATCCGTCAACCCTTGCGGTACAAGGATGTACCGCCATTTTCTGCAGAAAATTTCGGGCTTTGCTCGGAATTTTCAAGGAAAATGAGAGCAAAAAGTGGCTTTGCCGACTTTTTGCGTTCTGGCTTGGCGGGACATGGATGTTCCCGCCAAGCTTCAAGAGAGACCAGCGGTTCTTGGCGAAAAGCCGAGAACCGCTGTCCCTCACCTTTTTTGCAGAAAAAGGTGAGGGACAGCGG
>RFJE01000405.1 GCA_003695005.1 Candidatus Hydrogenedentota bacterium
TCTTACTTCCTTACCACATCTGTACAAAAACAGCAATTCTCGGTGAAGGGAAAAAAGGCTCCCTCACCCCCTCACCTTTTTTTGCTCAAAGGCAGAACAAGATTTTGTTCTCTGCTTAACAGGGTCAATGCACACCATATAGGTTACACAACGTTAAAAAGGTGAGGGGGTGAGGGAGCCTTTTTTCCCTTCACCGAGAATTGCTGTTTTTGTACAGATGTGGTAAGGAAGTAAGAGCTTGACACTCTTGCACATAGCTTAATCATTTCCCCTGTGTCTGTAAGATATTTTCTCATTAGTCTTTTACTTCCTTTATCGCTCGTACTACCGAAAGAAAAAATCTATTTACTGGATGGTGGGTATGAATTTCGGGAGCAGGAAAAAGCACAATGGATGATGCTCTCTCGAGCGTATCCAAAGAAATTTTTTTTGTATAAAAGTAAAAAAAAATGGCTAAAGGCATTACGGTATGCCACAAAAAAAGATAAGTTTTTTGTATGGAACTTCCCTGATTTCCCTGATCGAAAAAAATTATTGCAGGATGATGTAAAAAAAATCAATCCAAAAATCACGTTTTTATTTACAAAGGAAGCTTTGGCAAATTTAATAAAAAAATGGAAGCTCAAACTACCTACGAATGTACAAGAACATCCCCTAAAATTAAAGTCTCATGAGTTAAGAAGAGAAGTAAAAACAAAAATTCCTAAAAAATATTTCTTAAATTGCAGTCCATACCACCGCAGTATAAAATTAAAAACAAAGTTATATAAAGATAAGCAAAAGTGGTATTGGAAAATCATACGGAAAAACTATAAACAAGCTTTTACTGCTGTTTGCTTTTATTCTAAAAAGCAAACAAAGCATTGGCTACTCGTTTATGAAATTCCTCCCTTATGGAAAGCGAAATATAAAGTAAAAAAAAGTCAGTGGAAAAATTGGATATTACTTTCTGTTCAATCAGAACCAGTCTTTTTTCCCTTTCAGTTAGCAGTGGAACTTCCGCATACGACAAATATCTATGTAAAAAATGGCACAGCTATAACTTACAAATATTTTGCAATTGCAAAAACAAAAAATACTTCTCCTGCAAAGGCCATAACGGAATTTTTAATGCGACAATCGGAATATGAGAAAGGCGCAAAACCAGTGATTTTATTTTACAATGAAAAGCTTACTTTCATTCCAAAAACTAGTTTTTGGTTAGAAGTTTGGAAATGGATTCTAATGAATTGGCAAGCTTCCATTCTCTTTGTAGTAAACTTGTTTCTATTGCTAACCTTTCTTGTTTTCTATCATAAACAACAAAGAAAAAAAGCATTAGCAAAATGGAAGCAAGAAAATATAACCTTAAGAATGATTCCACCTTCTCGAAAAGTCATTACAAAAAAGCATAATCCATTTGGACTGTATTTACCTGCGTTGCCTAGCTTAGACATCAAAGCAGAAAAAGATACTCTCACCATTCATTGGCGAAAGGGGAAGCAGGTTTTCTCGCATAGCGAGAAACGAAAAGAAATTATGTTAAATCAAAAATGGTTCCTGAAAGTAGAAGCGTATCCGTATGAAAATTCCGTAGAATATGTTATTAAGCTTATTCCACAGAAATTGGATTGATGTCCTCCACGCGGACAAAGCGAATGTTTTTTTCTTTTATATTTTGTAAAATGTGCCTGAGCGTTAAAAACGAAGTTTTGTTCTCAGCATGCACAACTCCAATGGCATAGCCTTTTTGGTACGCTAGTTCCACTAGCTTTGACCACATTTTACGGAAGTACTTTGCCCCTTTTTTATGGTCTAAAATTAAATCACGCTCCCATGCATCAAATCCCATAATCGCTGCAGTTTGTGCTGCTACCGATTGAGCGCTTCCTTTCATATCTAAAAAATGTTGAACTCTCCGTCCTTTTAATTGAGAAAGCAACTTACGCATGGCATAAACATTTTTCGTAAAAACACTCCCCATTCTAGTGGAAACTCCGTATGGTGAATCGACTTCGGCAAATGCTTCGTCTAACCAAGAAGAAAGCTTATCGTCGTCAAGAGCATCGCGAACTAATAAAACCTTAATCATATAAGGGCTTAATTTTAAAGGCTCTAATGGTAAGCCTAACCAAACTTCACGATTGTACTCTTTTAATTTTTCATACGTTGCTTTTGTTTGTGGATAAAATGGCATAACCACATAAGAAAGGGGAATTCCTAAAGACTCCCAGCGAATTACGTCTTTTACTTTTGCAACGTCGTTTACAACAATGGCAATCATTTTTTTGCCTTTTGGATTATCCGGCCAAAGGTAACGAGCATTGCGAAAGAATAACTTAAAAAAAACAATTCTGTCTTCCATGGCACTATCTTTTGTTTTAAAAAGATAAGTCCCGTTGCGATAATCTAACTTATACTCTTGCCGAACTAAAACAAATCCTTTCTTAAAAAGAGCATCTAAAAATTGATTTCGCTCTTTTGTTCGAAAATCTCCGCTGCATGCAAGGGATATCATTGGATAGCCACTATGTCGGGTTACATACGCACCACAATTTTTGTTTGGCCATAAGTTCGTAAGTTCTTCAGCAAATGTGCTTAAACGAGAATAGCCTGCTATATACTCACCTTCTTCTCGCAAAGTATATTGCGCGAATAAAAAAGAAGTTACAAAAATAGCTAAGGAAAAGAAAATAAAAAATTGTTTTTTTCGCTTCATCATTGGAACCTTTTCCCCTTCATTTTATTTTACCGGTGGTAAAAAATTATCTGTAACTTTTTTACCTGTTTTTTTCTTTTTTGTTTTTTGAGTTTTTTTTGTTGTTGTTGTTTGTGTCGTTGTAACACTTACATCGGCCGGTGGCGCAATGGCTTTATCGGAATTCGGCCGGTTAAAAACAAATAATTTCTTTAATTTATTTAAGTCAAGCTTGCGTCCTTCGTCTTCCACATGTATTTTTAAAGAATAAATGGCATTATCAAAAATAATTGCATATTTAGAAAATACACTACTTCGCGTTAAACAAGAAATAGAAACTAAAAGCTCATCTTGCATTAAAAAGGCGCTTTTATCTGTGTATTCCACTCCATTCTTGCGTAGTTTCCAAACAGCAATGATCATATTCGGTCGATAAACCGAATTTTTCGCCGATAGAAGTTGGATATTATCAAAGCGTGCAGCGAGGCGAGCTGCTTTTGCATTGATAATGGCCTCTTTATCCATAATGTCGTCGGCAATAAAGCTTCGAACTTCTATCATGGCTTCTTGGTTACGGAAATAAACTAATACCCCATTCGATCGTACAATTCGATGCTCATCCCAATTCGATGGCAAATCTAACTCAAACGAAGGCTCCCCGTTTTGCGATTCCCATTTGTAATGCAAGCTAAAAAGCTGACTTGCAAAACACAGGAAAAAAATGAATCCCCATAATGCTTTCTTAACCATGGCTTATTTTATTGTCGGTTTTTTTTAACAAAAACATTAACAGGATTCCTTCACAGTATTTTTAATCTTCATTCAGAGATACGGCGTTTCACCATATCTCTGATTCCTATGGATAAAAGTGCTAAAAGTAGAAAATATAAAAATGAGATAAGTCGCAAAGGCCAAGCACCCCAAACCGAAAAGAAAGTATTTTCTTTTTCGATGAGTGGAACCGTGTATATTCGTTTTGCTTTTTCAAAGAGTGGGGTAAGTCCCATTTGTTTGCCACTAGGATAAACCATGGCCGAAACTCCACTATTCGTTGCTCGGATTAGCGAACGCCGTAATTCAATAGCACGGATGCGAGCCAGTTGCAAATGCTGATAGCTTTCTATACTTTTGCCAAACCAGCGATCATTTGTGATATTAATAAGAACATTGGCTTTTTTTTGTGTATCGGAAAAAAATTCCCTTATAAACTCCGACTGAATGACTTCGTAGCAAATAACCGGCAAAAGAAAATACTCCTTAGAGGGAAATAACACATAGGCATTTCCTGAAGAAAAATCGGAAATTTCCGGAAACCATTCATAAAGTTTCGGGAACTTATCTCCAAGCGGAATCATTTCACCAAAGGGCAGTAAGTAAATTTTGTAATATTTAGCAGCTACTTGACCATCGGGATTTACAAAACTCATGGCAGAAAAAGCTTTGCCTTTTTCTTTCGAGACATCATTTAAAAGAATCGGGATGTTGGTCTCTTGCAAAAGCTCTTGAACGCGAGATCGAAAGTACAAACTTGTTTCATAGGATTGAAAAGGCACAGCGCTTTCCGGCCATACAATGATATCGGGATACACTCCGGCAAGTACAGCGTCGTAATAAAGTTGGCGAGTTTGCTCCACTACAGTATCCACAAGGTTTTGCATCATGCTTTGGTATTGAGCATACGTTTTTAGATGAGAAAAGGCTAAAGGTGCATTTGGCTGTGGAACAAGAGCTGTGAATTTTCGAGCCTCATTTGATTTTTGTTCCCACCTTTCGTATTGAAAAAAACCATATAGATGCGTTACAATCAGTGTGATAAAAAGAAAGACAAAAGCTGGTGTGCGAGAAAGTCTTTGTATTTTAAAAAAAAGAGAAGCATTTTGTAAGCGAATAAAATATAAGAAAAGACCATAAAGCCAGGCACTGCAGAGCATAAGAATAGCAGAAACTCCTTCAATACCAAAGATGTCTGCAAACTGAATAAAAACTAAATTCCCACCGGCTAAATCTCCGAAATGCCAAGGAAAAAGCTGCCAGCCAAGCCACTCTGCTAAGACCCAGGCAAACGTTACATAGATTGGAAACGTGGTAAGAGTAAGCAGCCACTTTAAATTCCGATTTTTTGTGGCAAGCTTGCGCCTAAAAAAGGGACGCAGAAACAGCAAAAGGAAAAATATCATGAATCGGAAACTCGTAATAAAAGCATACGCCACAAAGAAAAAAATAGATCCATACCACGGCAAATGGCCAAACACCATCATGGTATGGATTAACCAATGATAGGCTAAAATATCAATGAAGAGTCCTAGTAAAAAACCATAGCCAATGGACTTACGCAACATGTTTATTTTAGGGGTTTTGGCCGCAAGTCGAAAAAGGGGGATAGGGAAGAAAAAAGCTAAAGCAGAAATAAAATGTGGTGCAAAAGCAAGTGCTGCAAATACAGCCGCTAAAAATAAATAGCCAAAGACGCGTTTAGCTTGCTTGGTGAATCTTATTCTCGTCTTCGGCATCCTGATGGAGTCTTTGTAAAAGTGCTTCCGGCCGTAAACTCGAAAGAAATGTATAATCGGAATCGGTTAAAATCATCGACCTTAATTTTCGACCCATCGTACAATCGACAAGTGTATTTTTTTCTCTTGCGGCTTCTCGGATTCTTTTCGCTACAGCTGTTTCCGGCGCAATAATCGCTACGACTTTATCAAACGAAACAACGTTTGAAAATCCAATATGCAATAACTTCATAAACCCTCCTATACTATATTTCGTGATTGTTCGCGCAGTTTTTCAATTTCTACTTTCATGGCAATACCTAAACGGTTAATTTCAGCAGCATGTGTTTTTGAAGTAAGAGTATTTACTTCTCGTAACACCTCTTGCAAATAAAACTCTAACTTTTTGCCTACTTCCTCTTCCTTTTCGACAATGTTCAGCATTTCCGGAAGATGAATGGCTAATCTTTCAATTTCCTCGGTAATATCCGATTGGTATAATTCTAAAATTTCATCCCGAGATTCAATCCACAATTTGCGTAAAAAGCCAGTTGAAAGACTTTTTTTATCACTAATAATGGAATATAGTTTTTCTCTAGCTTGCTTTTCCGATTTTTTCTGATGCCTATCATGCAATATTCTAATTTTTTGATTGAGACGAAGTAAATAACGAATTCTCTGCTTCATCCAACTTTGGATAGCACGACCTTCTTTTTTGCGTTGTCTTTCCATTTTTAAAAGAGCTCGTGCAAAATAAAATTCAAACCGCGATCCAGCATCTCTCCATGATTTTGGATTTACCTGAAAAATACCAGGCAAGTGAACTAAAACATCCATTGGAATTTGGATATTTTTCTTATGGTAAAATTTACGAAAGGTGTCAATAAAGCTATTTAAAAGTGGCTCGTTAAATTTACTTTCTGCGGGTAAATCTCCTTCATATTCTAATAAAACATCAAGCTTCCCCCGTTTAATTTTCTTCCTTGTTAAGCTTTCCGCACGAGCTTCAAACCAACGAAATTCCGGTGGAAAATTTAAAGTCACTTCAAAATAGCGACTGTTGATGCTGCGGATGGCAAAAAAGAATTTAACGCCATCCATTTGGAAAGAACTCGCTCCATATCCTGTCATGCTTTCCATATTCCATTATCGGCTTATGAAGGGGATAAAATCCACTGCTGCTGTATTTTTTTCTGCCATTTCGCGGGGTTCTCGATGGCAATTTCCGTTACTCTACGCCATTGGCCAAAAACACAACGAAATAATCCTGATTTTCCCTGTAAGACTTTTGGCAATGTTTGTCGTATGGATTGCGGTGTTTCCTTTTTTATGAAAATCCACTTTTTTATGCATTGATTTTGATACGGCTTAAAAATTTGGCTCCTTCCAAAATAAGGCTTTAAGTATTTTGTAAAATGTGCCGGATAAGGGCAGTAGTTTTTCTGAAAGCTCTTACAAAATTGTGCATAAAAAAACAAGGGGGTATTTACATGGTTTTCGGTTGCCTGTTTTAAAAGAGAGTGCAACCTCAATTTTTTCAAGCGTAATTGCCTTGCAAAAAGAGCATTCGACAAAGATTGTTTAAAAA
>RFJE01000047.1 GCA_003695005.1 Candidatus Hydrogenedentota bacterium
GGACAGGGGTTCTTGCTAAAACATTACCAGTGTATTCCATACGCAAAAGTTGAAAGTAGAGCTACCATGTAAAGGTTTTGTACGCAAGTCTATATTAAGTTTGGCGGGAACATCCATGTCCCGCCAAACATCAAGGACAAGCACCACCGCCTAATGCCGAATCCGATCCCCAAGTTGGTGATGCTAATGTAAAATCACTAGCCTTTCCTGGAGAGGAATCACAGTAATTGCCCACTGAATCCCGTACCCGTTGGTACGAATTCCCCGTAACAGCAGTGCTTAAACTATCATTATCTTGTACTGCCAAACCTTGTAAAATCGAATCAGCATCTGTCGAGCAATTAACAATTCCTGTATTGTCCCAAATGCTTCCATCATAAATAGCGCAGTAATCGGTTCTACCCGTTGCACTCACCCCTCCATCATTATTGGAAAAAGCAATGGCATCTTGGATACTCGTACCACTAGAATCCGTTACTAAGACTACATTATCCGTGTTTGTAAGACCTGTATCGTTAGACCACCAATCCCATGCGGTATCGTAATTTTCCGGATACGTAGCACTGGCATATTGGTTTTTTGCCGTGGTTTCATTCCCTGAAGAAGCGGTATTGCAGTTTGTAGTATCGGTAGAGTCTAAATGAACTACAATAATGTCACCTGCACTTACTATAAAAGAACTAAAAGTAACTAATACGGTATCGGTCAGCTGTCCCCCTTCAATTACTTTAATCCCGTTCATATCTCCACCTGTTATTACGCGAAGCTCTATTAAATCACAACCACTTGATAGACGAGAATTTAATTCGGATATTTTTACTGTGGCTGCAGCGGCAGGATAGCCAAATGTAGCAGTATTGGTAGTTAAGGATGTACTCCCCGCACTCGCTACAACATTGCTGACATAAACAGTATAAGATGTTCCACTTGTTTGTGAGGATGTGGTTAAAGTAACAATATTTCCACTTAAACTAGCAGCCGTAACCGTTAAATCCGGAGTATTGCAATTTCCATCAAAAGTCAAAGCAATACAATAGTTTGAAGCATTTTCTGCCCCATCTGACCCTGTTCCACTTTTTGGAGTCCTATTAAACGTAACTGTTAATGCTGTAGAGGTTGTAGCGGTCGCTCCTATCACATTAAATGGCAACGCAGGATTACTTGACCCTGGACTACAGCCACTATCTACCCTTCTTACAAAATCTGTACTATTATTGTTTGTATCGGCACCATCCACAACTCTGCTAATACATTCATCATTATTTCCAGGTAAATCAGGAGCAGCAGTAGATTCGTTAACACTTGCCGTACCCCAGCCAACAAAATCAATGACGTTTTCATGAATACTACTGGAAACAAGCTTACCTTCCCAAAACGTGAGCGCAACACAATCATTCGAATTTATATTTAATACATCTGAAACATTATCCGGAGTAAAGTTTGAGCAAGCCGTTGCATTCCAATTCTTATCACCAACGGTATAAAAACTGTTACCCATAATATCACCAGATAAGTCAATTACAGATGTCCCGAATCCCTGACTACTAATAGAACAATCGGAATCCCTGTTTAAATACATACCTGCTAGTGAAATGGTCTCTGGATTAGGATTGTATATTTCTACATAATCATTTGCCGCATCTGCACCACAGTTAGCCCTTACTTCATTAATAACAAGATTATTTGCATACCATTTAGCTGAATCCGATATTCCATTTGCAGAGACTACAATTGTATCTCCAGAAGAAACTTTAATGGCATTTCCCCCTGTTATTGAAGTCGTAAACGAAAAGCTTCCTTTAAATACCCCTGTATTGTTAGCAGTCTCCGTTAATATCAGATTCAGTCCTGCGGGGTCAGAAGAAGAACTTACCTGGATAATCACAGTATCAGGTGAAGATGTTATATCAGCTTCATTGTCTGTATAAGTCACCTTTGCAACTCCATTTGGAGTTGAACTATCTGTGGTAAAATAATATGGTCTATTTAACATTAAACTTTTAGCTCTTAAAATCCCCGGTGAGGCAAAAGTAAATTTTCTAAACCCTTGAGCAACGTATACATTTTGCTCCACGGTCAAAGTATTGGTCATCCAGTTTTGAACACTTGTTCCATCCCAATTACCGGTTGTATTAATTCGCTCCATAGACCTACGACCTGCATTTTTTGCTTTATCATTGAGCAGGTTCAGGCCCGTAATAGAATTCATTGTGCCAGCATACGTAGAAAATGATTCATATGTAGAATCACCGTCAGCATCTAAATTTCCTGCTGTATCTACAATTGTACCATCCCCATCGGTTAAGACACATATAATTGTACTATTGCTAATAGACAATGAAGAAACCGTATAGTGTGCCGAAGATATGGCACCATCTTTATTATCGGCAATTACAAATAAACTGTTGGCAGGGATTACCGCTCCCCCGGGTATGGTTATACTATTTGTACCACAGCTAATTTTCCATCCACTTAAATTAATGGTGTCGGAAGTTGTATTATAAAGCTCAATCATTTCATCGGATGAATTCGAAGTCCCCGAATCTGTGTAAGATCCCTGCCACAAAATTTCATTGATTACCACTTCGTGATTGTTCGGTGTAGCAATATCTGCTCCCTGGCTAGAAATCGGAATGGCCTTTGCTGCTAAACTATCTAAATAAGCCGCTACTTGCTTCGAAGCATACTCTCCTTTAAGGATTAGTAAAACAGAATCATCGCTACTATCAGCTTTTGAACGCAAAGCTCCAAAATATAAAACAACACGTTGTTCTGCGAGACCTTCATCTAGCAAAAATACATTGAGCCCAGGACCTGTTAAATTGCTAAAAAGCTGCTTTTTCTCAATCGAAGAGTTTAAGCCTGTAACTTCACTTCCTTCTTCAAAGAGGGCACCCGAATCAAAAATACCGGAAATTGTAAGACCTTTTTCGGCCCTTGCATTGAGCACATCTTTTAAATTATATTGCACTTTCGAGTTGGTCTCTAAAAAGCTAGTAGAGTATAACCGAATTTTCGAAGTACTGTCTTCTATTTCGCCTGCAAGGACTTCTAGTGGATCTTCTTGAGGCCCCCAATAAATCCCAATCACTTGGTCAAACACAGTAAATTTTGTATCAAAATCTACTTTTCCTTTACGACTACCAAACATCCCTTCTTGCAATAAATTCATCTCACTGCGAAATTCGCGGCCAAGTCCATAAATATCGGTTCCAATGCGAAGTGCCATTTGAGGCCTTTCATTCAGCTGCGTACTCTGTGGCGGCCCCGAAGAAATCCAAATTTGCCTTTCATCCGACAAACAAAAATTATGACGCATAACACCGCTACCTACATTGCCATAAAAAATTTCTGCCTGTGGCCCATATCCCGTTTTAAAACCAGCATCTTTTAAAGCATTATAGCCTGTATCTGCGGAATAAGAATCCCCTTCAAAAGCAATTCGTACTTTAGCGCCCCGCGATTTAGCCGCTTTAATCTCATCAATAATACTGTTTTCCGAAAGTTCTGTAAATGCACAATCTAGAGCATAGGTAGAATCCGAAATCACTTCTTTTAAAGCATTTAAAATTCCACCGTCATTTTTTGACTCTATCGAAGAAAAGTACATTTCAAAACGATCATAAGATTTTTCGGGCTCACCAAAGGGTGACCGTTTACAAGATTGAATAAGAAAGATTGCAAGAAAAAACCATAATACTTTTTTCATACCAAATTATTATGTCCGTAGCTGCGCTGTAAAGGCCATTTTTCAGAAGGTAAAGCTTTTGACGTCGTATCTCGTTTTTCGGAAAGTTCCTTATCATAAGAATAAGGAGTGAATTATGATAGATAACAGTTTAGACTTAACTTTAACCGAAGAGGAGCAGCAACTTGTAGAGCTTGCTGATGAGGTTTGTAAAAATGAAATTATCCCCGTCCGTGCAGAGCTCGACGAAAAAGAAGAGTTCCCTACCAAAATTCTAGAGAAATTTAAAGAAGCGGGATTATTTAATGCATTATTTGATGCAGAGTATGGCGGATTAGGGATGCCATTTGCGCCATTACTTCTTTCCGAGATTGTATCAAAATATTGTTTAGGAGTTGGAACAACCTTTTTAGCAACGAAATTAGGCGCACTTCCCATTGAAGTCGGTGCCACAGAAGAGCAAAAACAAAAATGGCTTCCGAAATTAGCTTCCGGCGAAAAATTAGCTGCATTTGGTTTATCCGAGCCGAATGCCGGTAGTGATGTTCCTGCTTTAAGTACAGTAGCGGTTAAAAAAGGCGATCGTTACATTTTAAATGGTACAAAGCAATGGATTAGTAATGCCGGTCAGGCAGATTACTATACCGTGTTTGCTTCCACGGATAAGTCAAAAGGTCCGCGGGGGATAACTTGTTTTTTTGTAGAAAAAGGAACCCCGGGGTTTAGCTTTGGCAAACTTGAAAATAAATTAGGAATTCGTTGCTCGCATACAAGACAGTTAATTTTCGAGGACGTGGAAGTTCCCGAAGAAAATGTGATTGGCTTAAAACCGAATAAAGGTTTTGTGCATGCTATGAAAACATTAACGGCTTCGCGTCCCTGTGTAGCCGCTTGTGCGGTTGGTTTAGCACAAGGAGCGTACGAAGAAGCAGTAAAGTATGCAAGGCAAAGAAAGCAATTTGGTAAGTCGATTATTAACTTTCAGGTCATTAACCACATGTTAGCCGACATGCTTGTAAAAATTGAAGGTGCTCGGCTTTTAACATGGAAAGCAGGAAAATATACAATCCAAAATCATCCCGAAACACCAAAATTCTCGGCAGCAGCAAAGTATTACGCATCGGAAATTGCTATGCAAGTAGCAACGGATGCTGTACAAATTCACGGGGGATATGGTTTTACAAAAGACTACCCTGTAGAAAAAATGTTCCGGGATGCAAAAATTTTAGCCATTTACGAAGGTACAAGCCAAATTCAAAAAAATGAGATTGGTGCGTACATTATTAAAGAAGCTCAAAAGTTAGTATAAGGAGAAAACCATGAGTAGCATCATAACCGATGTTTTTGCGCGGGAAGTGATTGATTCAAGAGGAAACCCCACTGTCGAAGTTGAGGTTTTATTAGAATCAGGTGATTCCGGCCGTGCAATTGTGCCATCCGGAGCTTCTACAGGAAAGCGAGAAGCTCTGGAACTACGAGATGGAGACAAAAATCGCTTTCATGGCAAGGGAGTCCTACAAGCCGTACAAAATGTAAATGAGATTATTTTACCTAACTTGATTGGTTATGATGCTACAGATCAACGCGAAGTAGATGCCATGCTGATTGAGCTCGATGGTACGGAGAATAAGTCAAAGCTTGGAGCCAATGCGATTTTAGGTGTAAGCATGGCAACCGCTCATGCTGCCGCTAATTATTTTGGCTTATCCTTATTTCAATACCTTGGCGGACCTTTTGCTCGCACTTTACCCGTCCCCATGATGAATGTGATTAACGGGGGAGCTCATGCGGATAATAACATAGACTTTCAAGAGTTTATGATTATTCCCGTAAAATATGATTCTTTTCGAGAGTGTTTGCGACAGGGAGCAGAGATCTTTCATTCTTTAAAAAATGTATTAAAAGAAAAGGGTTTAAATACAGCTGTTGGCGATGAAGGTGGTTTTGCGCCAAATTTACAGTCGAATAAAGAAGCGCTTGATTTACTATTATTAGCCATTGAACAAGCTGGTTACAAGCCGGCAGAGGATACACTCATTGCTATGGATGCAGCTTCGTCTGAATTTTACAAAAACGGTCGGTATGAGCTTGCCGGAGAAGGAGAGTCTTTAGACAGTGCCGGTCTTGTGGAGCTTTATGCGTCGTATGCAGAAAAGTATCCATTAGTTTCTCTCGAAGACGGCATGGCCGAAGATGATTGGGATGGTTGGAAAGTTCTTACCGATAAATTAGGATCAAGGTTACAACTTGTAGGAGACGACTTATTTGTTACGAATCAAAAAATTTTGCAGCAAGGAATTGAAAAAAACATTGCCAACAGCATCTTAATTAAAGTAAACCAAATTGGTACATTAAGCGAAACCGTAGATACAATGAAGTTAGCTTATGCGAATGGCTACTCTTGTGTTGTTTCCCATCGTTCGGGAGAAACGGAAGATACCACCATTGCCGATTTAGCGGTGGCCATGGAGTCCGGTCAAATTAAGACAGGCTCGATGAGCCGCACAGACCGAATTGCAAAATACAACCAACTTTTAAGGATCGAAGAAGAGCTTGGTAAGGAAGCTTTATATTTAGGGAAAAAAGTTTTTGCGCGAAACTAAATTCTAACATTCAGATGCCGAATAAGGGTTACGGGAAAATGAGCTTTCGAAAAGCCATTTTCCCACTTATGAGTTTATTTTTCTTTGTGGCCATTTATGTTATTTTCTTTAGTGACAATGGCCTCATTATGATGTTTCAGTTAAAGGCGCAAAAAAATAAACTTGTACAGCAAATAGAGGCTTTAAAAAAGAAAAAAGAAAATTTAGAA
>RFJE01000048.1 GCA_003695005.1 Candidatus Hydrogenedentota bacterium
ACAATGGTCTGCATTAAGTTAGGAAGCTTAATTTTTAGTTTCGAAGCTTCTTTTTGTTTGTCTATATTTTCTACAATTAAAGCTTTTTCCATCTGCGGGCTTAAAAAACCATCATTGATCTTAATATCGGGAATAAAGCGGGTTTCATATAGAAAAGAAGGGTCTTCAGGCGCATATAAAAATTGATTTTCCTGATGTTCTCTGCTTTCTTTTGCCTTCTCTTGTTTCGCTACTCTCTTTTCTTGATTTTGATTCTTTTGTGTAGTTTCTGTAGCAGGTTGATCTTTTTGCTTTTCCTCTACTTCTATGCTTGTTTCCTCTACCGCATTTTGCGGATCTTCGGATGAGAGAGTCTTATTTTCTTCTTTTTCTGTCGGCAGCCGATTGGTATTATCTTCTGAATTTGATCCTACTTGTTCTTCCGTGGTTTTGCCGGAATTTAAGCTTTGCGTATAAGAAGCCGGGGCTACAAGAAGGATAACACTTACATAAAAGAAAGCAATCTTCATGTAGCCTCCATTAACCCCGCTGTATTATTATTTTTTAGCGCCTGCTTGTGGTTTTAAATCATCCGATGCAGGATTTACAGCTTCAATAGCATTAATGCTAACATCCACCTTTACGCCATCTGCTATTTTTACTTTTGCAACCCCTTCCTCTTGCTTTACATCCACCACAAGAGCAAGGATTCCACCTCGTGTTAACACCTTATCCCCTTTTTTTAAGGCCTTTAATTGCTTTTGACGCTCTTTTTCCCGCTTCTGTTGTGGTCGAATTAGCAAGAAGTAAAACACCGCAATTAAGATGATAGGTAAAAGTAAAGTACCCATTCCACCCTTTGGTGGTGGTGCTTGCGGCGTGCCTTTTGTTGGCTGCGCAACGGTCTGTGGTGCCGTTTTCCCTGTTTCACCTGTTGGCGCTGCTTGTGCATATAATTGTAAATTTCTCATATAGGTCAGCTCATTAAAAGGAAATGCCCCGTCAAGAGCTTGTGTTCAATAAAAAATCCGTGACAATTTACAAAGCATTATCAAAAAAGTCATAGATGGCATCGGTAATACTTTCTCATGTAGAAAAAATTTATGACAATGGCTTCCATGCTGTTCACGATTTTACTTTAGAAGTACAAGATGGTGAATTTATGGTGTTTGTCGGACCATCCGGCTGTGGCAAGTCCACAACCATGCGAATGATTGCGGGATTAGAGTCTATTTCCTCGGGTACGATTCAAATTGGTGATAGGATTGTAAACCGTATTCCACCAAAAGATAGAAATGTAGCCATGGTCTTTCAGGATTATGCTCTTTATCCGCACATGACTGTTCGCGAGAATATGTCGCTTTCTTTAAAGCTGCGCAAAGTTCCTAAGCAAGAAATTGAAAAACGTGTACTGCATGCAGCAAAAGTGTTAGACATTGATCATGTGCTTGATAGGAAGCCAAAAGAGCTTTCCGGTGGACAACGGCAAAGAGTAGCGGTTGGTCGAGCAATTGTCCGGACACCCGATGTATTTATGTTTGACGAGCCTCTCTCGAATTTAGATCCAAAACTTCGTACCACGATGCGGGTAGAATTGAAAAAACTTCATCTTACTTTAAAAACTACGATGATTTATGTAACCCATGACCAGTTAGAAGCCATGACATTAGCAGACCGCATTGTTGTTATGAACCAAGGTCGAATTCAGCAAGTTGGCACACCATTAGAAGTATATTCCAAACCAGCGAATAAATTTGTGGCCGGCTTTATAGGCACCCCTCCTATGAACTTTTTTTCGTGTGAAGTGATTCGCGAAAATGGAACGGTTCACTTAAAAAGCGATGGCTTTGATTTTCATGTGAACCGAGATCATCCTTTGTATCAAAAGTTGCAAGAGAGGGGAATTTCTGCTTCGTCGGGATGGACATTAGGAATTCGGCCGGAGCACATGGAGCTTGCTCGTGGAAAAGCCGGAGAAAACCAAATTCAGGCTATTGTAGAAGTAATGGAGCCCATGGCACCAGAAGTCTTTGTTCACTTAACATCGGAAAGTGGCGAGTTTGTATTGCGCGATGATGGTTTATTAAAGCCTGTCATTCGTCCGGGGCAAAAAGTAAAAGTGAATGTAGATATGGATAACATCCATTTGTTTGATGAAGAAGGGATTGCTTTGTAAATGTGATGAAAAGAGAGACTTTATCGGCATACAGCTACTTATTACCATTTTTAACGGTGTTTGGCATTTTTTTAGCCTTTCCTGTGGTTTATTCTATATGGATTAGTTTACACAAAGTTACACTAACAACGAATTTATACCATGTCTTTTCTGATATGAAATTTGCAGGTCTTGCAAATTACAAAGAAATTTGGAATAATGTAGAATTTTGGTGGAGCTTAATTGTTACCATTTTATACATGATTTTAACGATTCCTACAGGAATTTTTCTTTCGATGATTCTTGCTGTGTTACTCAACCAAAAAATTAAATGGGCTTCTTTTTTTCAATCGGCATATTTTTTACCAAACATTTTAGATATGTTAGTGATTGGATTAATATGGAAATTCATGTATAGTCCAGATGGTTTGTTTGATACTTTCTTTATGAAAATTGGAATTGATTTTTTTCACGAAACCGGATTTTTAGGTAACCCGTGGACAGCATTGCCTGCGATTGCAATGGCTATGGTATTAAAAGGAGCGGGTTTTGGAATGGTACTCTTTTTAACTGCTTTAAAAAACATTTCCCCGAATATTTTTGAAGCAGCGGATTTAGATGGACTTACTTGGTGGCAAAAATTTCGTTATATACAAGCCCCTTTACTAAAGCCCATTGTTCTTTTTTTAGCAATTACTGGAACCATGGCTTGCTTAAATGCCTTTACAGAATTTTATATTATGACAGAAGGTCGGCCCATTAGTACTTTTTTAGGCGAGACCGTTGGCGTTACGAAAATTACAGGATATTATTTATTTGAAAAGTTTACCCAAATTAAATATGGTTATGCAGCTGCGATGTCTTATTTTCTTTTTGTGTTTGCATTAATCATTAGTTATATAAATTACCGGTGGTTGCGAGAAAAAGGATGATGCGATTGCAAATGAAAAAGGGAATGCTATATGCAGCACTTATTGCTTTTGCATTGTTTTCCTTAATGCCTCTTTTTTTCATGGTACTGACTGCAATGAAGCAAGAAGGCATGGCGATGAAGATGCAGTTCATTCCAGATGGTCCGCTAGAAACCCTCTATACCTTTAAGAACTTTACGGAAGTTTTGTTTAACAAGGATTTTCCTTTTTTTAAGTTTTTCTTAAACTCAGTTATCGTGGCAGGGCTTACGGCTCTTTTAAGTACGTTTATTTGTTTATTAGCTGGCTATGCATTTGCTCGAAAAAACTTTCCTTTAAAAAACTTTTTATTTAGCATTTTACTTTCTGCCATGATGGTTCCAGGAATGATTTTTATGGTGCCTCAATTTGCGATTATTACAAACTTTGGTTGGATGGATACATTAGCGGCTCTTGTTATTCCCCATACTGCGAATATTTTTGGTGTGTTCTTGTTGCGGCAAAGTATTGAAAAAATTCCAAACTCTCTTTTTGAAGCAGCCGAAGTGGATGGAGCGGGAGATTGGCAGCTTATGCGCTATGTGGTCATTCCGTTAGTTTCGCCAATTTTACTTACTTTAATTTTGCTTACCTTTTTAGGGCAATGGTCTAACTTTTTATGGCAGTTAATTGTCAATACCCCGAGTTCCGATTGGCTTACTTTGCCAGTAGGCTTAGCCTTATTTAAAGGACAGTATTCTATTGCATGGGAAAAGATGATGGCAGCTGCGTGTTATTCGGTCTTTCCTGTTGTTATTTTATTTATTTTCTTACAGAAATATATTATTAGCGGCTTAACCCAGGGGGGGGTTAAAGAATGAAGCAGTTTGTTCTTTTTTTTACAAGCTTGCTTATTCTTTTTTCTTGTTCGCCTACTAAAAAAGTCACTCATAAAGAGATCGTGGTTTGGGAAAGTTACAACAATAAAGAGCACACTGTATTTATGGAAATTGTCTCTCGTTTTGAAGCAGAGAATCCCGAAATTAAAATTAAGGTAGAGCGAGTTCCTTTTGATGGATTGCTTTCTAAAATTATTACAGCTTCCATTGCCAATCGCACGCCAGACATTGCCCGCATTGATATTGGTCATTTACCGCGGTTAGCTTATGGCAAAGTGGCTCTTAATTTATCTTCGTATGGCGCAGAACAGTTTATAAAAACAAACTTACTTCCTGTACTTTTAGAATCCAACCGTGTTTATGTACAAGGCAAAGCAGGCATTTATGGAATTTCTGACCAACTTACAAATTTAGCTTTATTTTATAATAAAAAGCTATTTCGTCAAAAAGGGATTCTTGCCCCACCTAAGACTTGGGATGAATTTATTCTTACAGCGAAAAAGCTAACGAATCGAAAAGCTGGCCTCTATGGCTTTTCCATGAATGCTTCTTTATGGTGGATTTTGCCGATTTTATACTCTTATGGTGCAGATGTATTGCAAGACAACAATACAAAATGTGCGTTGCAGTCGAAAGAAGCCATCGCAGCCTTTACGTTTATTCAGGACATGTACCAAAAATACAAAGTAGAATCCGGCGCTTGGCGTTCGGGTGCCATCAATCCCGACCAAGCTTTTGTAAATTCTAAAACCGCCATGGTATTTAGTGGTCCATGGAATTTAGGGAATTATTCCGCGATTGATTATGGTGTAAGCTTATTGCCGGCAACGCCACCTATTCGTTCAGCAACCAATGTCGGTGGCACAACCATGATTGTATTTGCCGGAAGCCAATATAAAAAAGAGTCGTATCAGTTTTTAACGTATGTGGCGTCGAAAGCCTCGCAAAAATTATGGATTCAAAAATTGCAGCAAGTCTCGGTAAATAAAATTGCAAACAAAGAAATGCACCACCTTTTTTCGCCAGTTATGAAAGTATTTGTAAAACAAGCAGAGTATGCTCATGCTCGCCCGATGATTCCAAATTACGACCGACTTGAGCAAACAGTCAATCCTTTACTATACACGCTTCTTGAAGGCAAAATATCCCCTGAACAAATGGCCAAAAAAGCATGTAACGAAATTCAAAAAAAGGTACTTTCGGAATTGCAATAAGTTTCTATATTGAGCAGGGAAGGCCACAATTACTTCATTCCTTTTCAGACGCAGGATTACGAATTCAATGAGTCCCGAATTTTATAAAAATACTCTAATGCTTCGGGATTCATAAGAGCATCTTTGTTTTTAACGTCTTGTCCTTCTAAAATTCGGCGAATGGCAATTTCTACTTTTTTCATACTAATTGTGTAAGGAATATCCGGCGCAGTTAAAATAATAGACGGAACATGCCTTGGCGAAGCCTGACTCCGAATTTGCTTTTGAATCCGACTGATTAAATCTTCCGACAGTTCTTTTCCTTTTGCTAGCTTTACAAACAATATAACTCTCTCATCATTACCATGCCTTTGTCCGACCACCACGGAATCTTCAATTTCCGGAATATCGGCAATGGCACGGTAAATTTCTGCAGTACCAATGCGTACACCCCCCGGGTTTAAAGTGGCATCACTTCGACCATAGAAAATCATCGAACCGCGTTTTGTTAACAGAGCAAAATCACCATGAGCCCATACACCTTTGAATTTCTCGAAGTAAGCCGCACGGTACTTCGAAAAACCTACATCGTTATGAAAATAAAGCGGCATAGAAGGAAAAGGTTTTTCGCAAACAAGTTCTCCTTGCTTTTCTATGACCGGCTTTCCGGAATCATCATAGACTTGCACAGCCATGCCTAAACCACGACATTGAAGCTCGCCCCGATAAACCGGCAACAGTGGATTACCAAGAGCAAAACAGCCATTTAAGTCCGTTCCACCACTAATGGAACAAAGCTGAATATCTTTTTTAATAGAATCATACACATAATCAAACCCTTCGGGTGGCAATACAGATCCTGTGCTCAATATGGCTCGTAAATTTTCTAAAGAATACTTACTGCGAATGTCCGCATTGTTTTGCCGAAGATACGTAATGTATCGTGCCGACGTTCCAAAGATGTTCATTTTGGTTTCTTCGGCTAACTGAAACAAACTATCTAGTTGTGGATAAAGCGGATTGCCATCATACAAAATTAAAGTAGCATTCGAAGCAAGGCCACTAATCAACCAATTCCACATCATCCAGCCACAAGTGGTAAAATAAAAAAACCTCTCGCGTTCTCTTAAGTCTGTATGCAAACGATGCTCTTTAACATGATTGATAAAAGCACCATGTCCCTGCACAATGCATTTTGGCAAGCCCGTGGTTCCCGAAGAGTACATAATCCAAATGGGGTCTTGGAAAGAGAGCCGTAAAAATTTTAAAGTGCTTGCTTTTTCCGATAGAAAATCACTATAAAAACAAACTTTGTCCAAGTTACGTACAGAATCATCCTCGATCCGTGGCAAGACAATAACCTTTTGCAAACTTTTTAGTGGCTTGATTACATTCGATAATTTTTCATAAAGCGGATTTTGTTTTTGTTTATAAAAATAGCCATCCACAGTAAGCAAAAACTTCGGCTGAACTTGCTGAAACCGATCTAAAATTCCCCGCACACCAAAATCCGGCGAGGTCGATGTAAAAATGCCACCTAAACTATTGACCGCTAAAAAAGCAATTAAGGTTTCGGGACAATTTGGCATAAGAGCAGCAAATACATCCCCTTTCTGAAAACCATGAGCTTTTAAAGCAGCTTGCCATTTGGCCACTTCCTCTTTTAAATTCTGATACGATATTTCTCTTCGGATGCCCGTTTCATCAGCTTCTATAATAGCAATTTGGGATGGGTTTCCCCGCAACATATTTTCAGCCATGCTGATTTTTACATTAGGAAACCATGTCGGGGATGGATTATCCCCCTCTGCAAAGAAGGTACAATTTGCAACGGCCGGTGAAGGATTTCCCTCATAATGTAAATTTGACCACTGCAAGAAAAATGTCCAAAAGGCATCGGGATTTTCCACAGAATAAGAATGCAAGTCGCTGTAATTCGAAAAAGAACGCGAAACTTCTTTTCCAAAAGCTTGCATAAACTGTGCTAACTGACTGTTTTCCGGATTTTTCGGCTGCCACAATATAGAAGCTTGATCCATACTTTATCAAAAAATATGGCGCAGTTCCCTTGTCCAGAAAAATCCATAAATTCTCTTTACTAGGCAACGTTTGCATTCACAAAGTCCTATGAAGATAAAGCTTATTCTTGCAGTATGCTTTTTCGCTACAACGCTTTATCCTGTAGAAAATAAAGTACCGGTAAAAAAATTATCTCCTTCGAAAACTAGCTTTGTAAAAAAAGATTTATCAAGGTCTCGTTGGCAGTATGTGCCTGCTCGGAAAAGTTCTGTATCACCAACACAACTTGTGCTACTCGATTTGCTTATACCTGGATATGGTTTATTTGCTCAAAATCGTTTTTGGTGGGGGATAATTTATGCAACGGCCAAAATAACAGCAGGCGTTGGGATTTACTTTGCCACGACCACTTACTCTTATTGGAATTCTTTGTATCTTGCTGCAAAAAAAAGACAGGATAGGGAAGCCACACAACTGTGGTTTCAAAACCCAGACTCTCCGGACGAATATTATACTGTCCGAGAACTG
>RFJE01000406.1 GCA_003695005.1 Candidatus Hydrogenedentota bacterium
GCAGTGGTCTTGGAGTGAAGCAAGATTTTCATCCCGATCTAGTCGTGGCTCATCCTGAACGTAGTTTAGAAGAGGGGGTTTTTGCAGGTGGGTTAGGTTGGAGTGTAAATGGAGCATGGTATCGCGCTTATATGCAGGCATTAGCAGATGCTCTTGGCTTTTCCATGAATACACCATGGAAACAACTGCCTGAAAAAGCAAGGAATATTATTTTATATGGAGATCCTCAGTTAAAATTAAAAGTACGTTACGAAGAAAATGGAGAAGTATATACATTTACACGGACTTTTGAAGGGATTATTCCTAATTTTCGCAGGCGCTATTTAGAAACTTCATCCGATAGGATTCGTTCGGCTATGGAAAAGTATATGACGCAAACAAAGTGTCCTGCTTGCGAAGGCGCGCGCTTAAAAAAAGAAGCTCTTTCAGTGCGTTTAGCAGATAAAAATATTTATGAATTTACACAATTTAATTTAGAGAAAGCTCATAAATTTTTGCTAGATTTAAAACTTTCTGAAACAGAAAGTAAAATTGCCGAAGGGGCTTTGCGAGAAATTCTATCACGCTTAAAATTTTTAATCGATGTTGGTGTTGGCTATTTAACATTAGACAGAACTGCGGGTACTTTATCGGGGGGAGAGGCGCAGAGGATTCGCTTGGCTACACAAATTGGTTCGGCTTTAATGGGGGTACTCTATGTGCTCGACGAGCCATCCATTGGATTACACCAGAGTGATAATGATAGATTGATTCGTACGTTAAAAGATTTGCGCAATTTAGGAAATACCATTTTAGTGGTAGAGCATGACGAGGAAACCATGCAAGCGGCAGATTACATTATTGATTTAGGACCAGGGGCAGGTGTACATGGAGGAGAGGTTGTTTTTGCAGGTACGTATAACCAAATCTTAAAAAGTAAAAAATCTCTCACCGGCAAGTTTTTATCCGGTAAAGAAAAAATTAACGTTCCGGCTACAAGACGCAGTGGAAATGGAAAAAGCATCGTGGTCTATGGCGCAGAAGAAAACAATTTAAAAAAAATTCAAGTAGAATTTCCTTTAGGGAAATTTATTTGCGTAACCGGTCTGTCTGGAAGTGGTAAATCCACCCTTGTAAATGAAATTTTATACAAAGCTTTACGCAAAGAGCTACATGGTTCGCAAGATTTACCGGGAAAACATGAAAAAATAGAGGGCATTGAGCATATCGACAAAGTCATTGATATTGACCAAAGTCCAATCGGGAGAACCCCACGGTCGAACCCTGCTACCTATACCGGTGCTTTTACCCCCATTCGAGAATTGTTTGCAAAGTTGCCTGCAAGTAAAATGCGTGGGTATAAACCAGGTCGATTTTCGTTTAATGTTCCCGGCGGGCGTTGCGAAGCGTGTGATGGTGATGGAGTAAAAACGATTGAAATGCACTTCTTAGCAGATATTTATGTTACTTGTGAAGTTTGTAAAGGCAGACGGTATAACCACGAAACTTTAGAGGTGCGTTACAATGGTAAAAATATTCACGATGTTTTAGAAATGACCGTAGAAGAGGCGCTTACTTTTTTTGAAAACATACCAGCTATCAAACGCAAGTTACAGGCATTAAATGATGTCGGCCTTTCGTATATTAAATTAGGTCAGCCTGCCACTACCTTGTCCGGTGGAGAAGCGCAAAGGGTAAAGCTAGCTACCGAATTAAGTAAAACAGCTACAGGACGAACTCTTTATATTTTAGATGAGCCAACCACAGGTCTTCATTTTTATGATATACGTCAATTATTAAAGGTGCTCAACCGTCTAGTGGATGCCGGCAATACAGTGATTGTAATTGAGCATAATATGGATGTGATTAAAACAGCCGATTACATTATTGACTTAGGCCCGGGAGGAGGAGATAATGGCGGACGGGTTGTCGCTATGGGAACGCCGGAAGAAGTTTGTAATGTTAAAAACTCTCAAACCGGAAAGTATTTAAAAAAGTGGCTTTTTTCAGATTAAGCTTCCTGTAAATACCGATGCCTGCGCGATACATATTCGTCTGTAATAGGAAGCTCAACGCGCGCAATCGTTTTGCTGACATAATCGGAGTGGATCGTAAATAAATGCGGGTCTAAATTTTGAGCTTTTAATAACATGGTAATCAGAACAATTCCCATACCTGCCCCTTCTTCGTGGTCACCACCATCTAAATAAAATTCTGCTATGTTGTCGTAATGAATAGCTTTTTTAAATTTTTCGCGTATCCTATCATGCTCTTTGTGCGAAATGGGACAGTTATTAATGACTTCTAAAATTAAACGATGTGGATTAAAATCCAACACAATATCCACATATAAATTCATTTCTCGTGCTTTCATTGCATATTGTTTCATCCAATCTTCGTTCATATTCTTACGAAAAATTTCCATCCCGCGGTCATACTCTGCCATATCATGAATATTGATGTTATTTTCAGCAAATAAAATTCGCTTGATATTTGCTTTTGCACCATTAATCGCCATTTCTTTTACAATGGTATAAGCAGGCGCAATGAGCTCAGAACGGTCGTATTTTGTAAGCACATTTTCTAAAACATAATTGAGAGCTTCTTCGGTTGGCGATATGACTGCATAGGCTCGAATCCGAACAGGGGTATCCGCAACAATGGCTTCGTCGAGTCTACGCTTTACAGAAAAGTCCACTATTGCCATCTAAGGGACATAATATCTCACGTCAAGTGAAATCGGTCTCTATTAATTGTAAAATTTTTGTTAATAAATCCTTATTTTCGGCTTTTACTTTAGGGTAAGTAGATTTCATTTGTTCGGGGGGTTGTGTATATTTTGAAGGGGATAAATCATCCGCACAGTGTTTGATTAAGTTTTCGATTCCTTCTAGGGTAATTTCGGGATGAAATTGTAAGCCCACAATTGGTAAAGAGTTATGCATGTAAGCTTGGTTTTCGACAGGTTCGCTTCTGTACAAGCGAGTGCAGTTTTGTGGCAAGTCAAATGTATCCCCATGCCAGTGGAAAGTAACGATTTCTTTAGGAAGGGAGCTATCAGGAATATTTGTTTCAGAGTAGATAGGGAAAAAGCCAATTTCTTTTTCTTTCGCTTTATACACCTTTGCCCCGAGGGCTCTAGAAATAAGCTGTGCCCCAAGGCATATTCCTAAAAGCGGGATACCGCTTTTAATGGCTTTTTCTATGGCAAGAAGTTCGTCTTTTAGCCACGGGAATTTATCTTCATCATAAACCCCCATTGGCCCACCCATAATCACTAACAAGTCGGGATTTTCCGGAATCGAAATTTGTTTATCCTGAAACCAATACGTTGCGGTAACTTTAGCCTGCTCTTCTTCCCATAACTTTAGTAAGATTCCAGGATTTTCAAAAGGAACATGCCCAAACCAATGAATATGAGGGTTCATAAGGCAAACTTGAAAAAAGAGAATGGCTGTAAATGTCCTAAGGCAATAATTCTCGCAGTAAGCGCTTAATCTTTCCCTACTGAGAAAAAAATTGCGGGATTATGTCGGATTATAGCCAAATTTTTTGCAATTTTGAAATTTTATTCCAAGTAATGTCTCAAAAACTGTAAAAACATACCCCTATTTGGTATTATAGTGCAGAAACTACTTTAGGAGGACATTATGGAAAAAGTATATACACAATATCGTAAAAACAAAAAAAGTGATCATCCGAGCAATGCAAATAACAACCGCCGGCGTGCTACCCTAAAACTTAAAATTGCGCGATATGCATACCTGCAAAAAGAAATTTTAGAAAAAAAACGAAAGCAAAAAATAAATGATAATTCACCCTACGTGCCAATGTCTAAATCTAGCATGACTCTACCAAATTTTACGGCTGGCCGCTTAAAATATTACACAATCAAGCTGCGGAAAGCAGGACTAACCGTAAATGAAACTGACCTTATTTTAGCGTGCATCTTTAGGCTGCTACCAAAACTCAAAGCAAATAGTCGAACACATGAACAAAATCACCAATATAATGATAAGCGGTACAGTTATGCTACCGTGTATACCTACTGCAAGCAAGAGCTGTGGAATTATATACAGACAAAGTCGCGGAATTTGATCCCTCACCTTTTTTTACGTTTTATAATGTCTAGATAGTGCGCATTACATCTAATTAAGTGTGCAATA
>RFJE01000407.1 GCA_003695005.1 Candidatus Hydrogenedentota bacterium
AAAGCCAATAGCCGGACACATGAAGCGAATCATCAATATAATGATAAGCTCTACAGTTATGCTACCGTGTATACGTACTGTAAGCAAGATCTGTGGAATTATATTCAGACGAAGTCGCGCAATCTGAAGATATCGGCTTCTCATTTGGCGGATATTGCACTGCGGATGTATTTAGAGCTTCTCGTACATAAGCTGCTCCTGACGAAAGGGGAAAAACCTACGGAAGGGTGGTACGTACACCTGCGGGGATTCTTATTAGAGCATACCTATGGAAAATACATAGACTCCGATAGGCCAAAGGCCCTTGAAGTACGCTACTTTACGGTGTGGCGGCCGCCAAGGCGGCAGCGGGATGGGTAAAACCGCTGTTTCCAGCTTCTAATACTCACACTTTTTATCACTTCACCACTTTCTTGCAGGCAACCTCTGTGTAAAGGGAAATCGGCAAATTTAGATTTTTTCCCGATTTAGAGGGAAAGATTCAGCGCTTACGGTTGAGGGTCACGGGTTGGCAGGAAACCTGCCAACCCTCGGTTGACACTATAACTTTAAAATAAACATAGACTTATGGAACCCTTACCAAAAAATATTGATACAAAGCTTTTAAAAATGCCAAAGCCTCTTTTCCGCTATACTGTTTCGGGAAAGAGTCTTGAAAAATATCCGGATGTATTTTTTTATTTTGCACCCGAAAAAAAAGACAAAACAAAGTCAAAAGAAAAGCCCATTACAGAAGATTTCCCTTGGTTTCAAGCCGGAAAAGGCGAAATTGAAAAAAGTAAAACTCGCTGGGTTGTCGGGCTTGGCGAAGAAAAAAAGTTAACACTCGATGATGTTGCTTCTACCTTTGTTGCCCTTGCTAAAACAGCCGGAAAAAGTGTGGAAGGCTTAAACATTGCTCTTCCAACGGATTTAGAAAAAAAGTTTGGGAGTGAAATTTTATGGAATTTATTCATCACAGCCTTTGAAGTGCATAACTATCCAACAGATTTTTTAAAGGAATCATATGGTAAGCAAAAACCGAAATTAAAAGAAGTTCACATTGTTTGCGAGACATCAGCTTCTTCGGTAAAGAAGTGGATTCATAAGTACACAATTTTAGCGCGGCATATCAATGCCATGCGCCAACTACAAGCCTTACCGGCAAATATCTTAACAGCAGAATCCATGGAAAAACGGTGTCGCGACTTAACAAAGGAGCTGCCTTTAACTTTAAAAGTATTTAAGCAAAAAGATTTAGAAAAATTAGGAGCTGGTGGAATTTTAGCGGTGAATAAAGGTTCTGCACGAGAGCCAAGAATGCTGGTATTAGAATATAAGCCCGAAAAAGCAAAAGGCCCGTTAGCCATTATTGGAAAAGGGGTTACGTTTGATACAGGTGGAATCTCGTTAAAGCCATCTTCGGATATGCATGAAATGAAGTATGACATGTCTGGTTCCGCAGCCGCAGTTCATTCTGTTGCAGCCATTGCCGAGTTAGGCTTACCTGTGCATGCTGTAGCTGTGGTTGGCATGGTAGAGAATATGCCTGGCAGTGCAGCTTTTAAGCCTGGCGATGTTTATAAGTCCTTAAAGGGACTTACCATCGAAGTACAAAATACGGATGCAGAAGGTCGTTTAGTGCTCGGTGATTTATTAGCCTATGCAGATAAAACTTTTAAGCCTAAACTAATGGTAAATTTAGCCACTTTAACAGGAGCTATTATGGTAGCTCTCGCTAATTTTTATGCGGGACTATTTACAAACAGTGAAGAAGCAAGAAAAAAAATAGAAGAAGCAGCCAATAAAAGCGGTGAGCCTGTTTGGTATATGCCGCTAGATAAGAAGTTTAAAGAACTCTTAAAATCCGATATTGCCGATTACAACAATATTGGTGGACGCTGGGGGGGATCTTCTTCGGCAGCTGCGTTTTTATCTTTATTTGTGGATGAAAAAACACCATGGGCACATTTAGATATTGCGGGCATTGGTTTTATGAAAAAAAGTTTTAATGTGTATCCAACCGTTGCCACAGGTTACGGAATACGCCTTTTAGCACAATTAGCAGAAAATTTAAAATGAAATTATCCTCCTTTCCCTGGGCAATCCGCGAAATGATTAAAATGATGATTCACCGTTTGCTTGGAGTAGCATCGAAAGTAAAAGATTTTGGAGTCATAGAAGCAGAATGCAACTGTTTTTATGATGCCTTTTCAGGCACGGGGTTGTTCTTGGAAAAAACAGATACAATAACGTGCCCTAATTGTGGTCGGATCTATCAGCAAGAAAATGGAAAATGGAGATTGATAGAAAACAGAGACTATCACAAATTATTATTCGGGAGTTAACATGATTGGAATTATTGGTGGAACAGGATTATATGGATTAGAAGGTTTTACATTAGAAAAAGAAGAGCATCCCGAAACCCCCTGGGGAAAAGCATCCGACCCTATTCGTTTAGGCACCATCGAAACCGAGAAAGGGAAAGTAAAGCTAGCCTTTTTATCGCGTCATGGGGCAGGACATCGTATTTTACCAAGTGAAATTCCACAAAAAGCTAATCTAGCTAGCCTAAAAATGTTAGGCGTAAAAAGAATCATTGCTTTTTCTGCAGTAGGATCTTTAAAAGAGGAAATTGCACCTGGGCATTTTGCTGTTCCGAATCAAATTATTGATAGAACCCGCCATCGAGAAGATACTTTTTTTGGAGATGGTGTCGTGGCTCATGTATCTTTTGGAGATCCCTTTTGTCCAGATCTAAACCATGTAAGTGTAAACGCCATTTCTAAATGCAATATTCCGTGCCATGAAAAAGAAACTTTAGTGTGTATGGAAGGACCTGCTTTTTCTACTCGTGCCGAAAGTAAACTGTATAAATCTTGGGGAGCGGGTTTAATTAATATGTCGGTATTGCCCGAAGCAAAGTTAGCAAGAGAACTGGAAATTTGCTACCAAATGATTTGCATGAGTACAGACTATGATTCTTGGCGCGAATCGGAAGAAGCAGTCACCGCAGAAGAAATTATGAAAATTGTAAAACAAAATTCCGAAAATGCCATAAAAGTTTTACAAGCAATGCTTCCCCACTTGGCCGAAATACAGGAGAAAGAATGTAGCTGTCATCATGCTTTACAATTTAGTATTATTACAGCACCTGAAAAAAGAAAGCAAGAAACTGTCCAAAAACTACATACGGTACTTCCAAAGTATTTTTAAGAAAGCAGGTTATCTTTTTTTCTTTGCAAAGTAATTAAATTCCACAAGGTGCTAAAGACTAACCCTAAAAGGGAAAGAAGAAGTACATAAAACTGCCAAGTAAATTCCGCCGAAGCAGCTTTTGTAATTCGAGAAGGAAACATAAAATTTATAATCCAAAGAAGTAAGGCAAACAGACTTCCCCCTACTTGGAACAAGGACACGATCATTTTATCCCATTTTTTTAAAGGGAATAAAGACCACAAAAAACCCATAAAAATAATGCTGATACTAATAAAGAACAATAGCAAGTCGTCAGAATAAACTTTGTGGTAAATTTTTTTTTCAGGTGAAAGAACCGCGT
>RFJE01000408.1 GCA_003695005.1 Candidatus Hydrogenedentota bacterium
GATAATATGGCAAGCGTTATTCTGTTTCATGGTAAAGGTAAGCACATGAGGCTTGGCGGGAACATCCATGTCCCGCCAAGCCAAGACGCAAAAAGTCGGCAAAGCCGCTTTTTGCTCTCACCCCGTCACCAAATTTTCAATTTGGTGACGGATGGCAGTACATCCTTGTACCGCGAGGGTTGGCCTAAGTTCCCGCCAACCCTCTTCACGGAGAATTGCTGACTTTCACTTTTTCTTTCCTTGACAAAGTGACGGAAGTTTTTCATTATGTGTTAAAGTGACACTGGTGTCAATAATACAATAAGGGGGAAACCATGATTACAGTAACGAATACAGATACAAAGGAAATTCAGGAGATTTTTAAAAAGCAAAAAGAGTATAAAAAAGTTTTAAGAACTACAGATGCAAAGCAGCGAAAAGCTAAATTAAAAAGATTGCATGATATTATTGCAAAATACCGGGAGAGAATTCATCAGGCGTTGCGGGAAGATTTTCGTAAAGCGCCTGCCGAAACGGATTTAACGGAAATTTATCCAACACAAAGTGAAATTTTGCACAGTATTTCTCATTTAGAGAAGTGGATGAGACCGCACTCTGTTGCGACCCCTATCACTCTTGTAGGAACTCGTAGTGAAATTCGCTATGAGCCAAAAGGGACAACGCTTATTATCGGGCCATGGAATTACCCATTCCACTTAATCATGACCCCCTTACAATCTGCGATTGCTGCCGGTAATACAGCTGTTTTAAAGCCATCGGAACATACACCACATACTTCACACTTAATTAAAGAAATGATTGCAGAAGCTTTTAATCCCGAAGAAGTAGCTGTGGTGGAAGGTGATCATAAAGTTGCTTCCGATCTATTAGACTTACCGTTTGACCACATCTTTTTTACAGGTTCGCCAAATGTAGGTCGTATTGTTATGGAAAAAGCAGCCAAGAATTTAGTGCCGGTTACATTAGAGTTAGGCGGAAAATCACCCGTAATTATAGATGAGTCTGCTGACTTACGAGATGCCGCTAAAAAAATTATGTGGGGTAAATTATTAAATTGTGGCCAAACCTGTGTAGCACCCGATTACCTAATCATCCCCGAAAATTTAGTAAATAACTTTATTGCACATGCTCGTACCGCTGTATATGAATTTTATGGAAACGATGAAAAAAATTGGCCTGCGAATCGCGATTACGCTCGCATTATTAATGAACGTCACTTTAAGCGGATTCGCCATTTAATAGAAGATGCATTAGAAAAAGGAGCGCGTATTGCTTTTGGAGGTCACTTGCTAGAAGAAGACAATTTTATTTCACCGACTATTTTAACCGAAGTAACCGAAGATATGGAAATTATGCAAGAAGAAATTTTCGGGCCAGTCTTGCCAGTTGTCACAGTGAAATCTTTAGAAGAAGCGGTAGATAAAGTAGAAAAGCGAGAAAAACCATTGGCCTTGTACATCTTTGCACGATCCCGACAAGCTGTGGAATATCTATTAAAGCATACACATGCAGGTGGAACCGCTGTTAATGACACAATCATGCATTTAGCGAATCCAAACTTGCCATTTGGCGGGGTAGGACCTAGTGGACATGGAAGTTATCATGGTGAATTTGGTTTTAAAGCCTTTTCGCATGAAAGAGCTGTATTGCACCAAAACACCATTTTATCCATAGGGCAAGCCATGTATCCACCATACCAAGGAATTTCTGGCGATGTGATTGGCTTAATTACAAAGCTTTACTAATGCATACTGAATTTACGCCACAGCAAATAAGAGAGATTCTATCACCCTTGTTTAAAAAGTATAGTTTTGTGCGGGCTTTTGTAGAAAGCAGCGCAGGCGAAGTATTAACGGTCAATAACAAACAAGTTCGCGCCGAACCAGTAGAAAGAAAGCGTGGTATTACCATTAGCATTTTGCATCGTGGTGTTTTTTACGAAGCTAGCTCACCCCTAACAACAAAAAGAGATATTGAAAAGTTAGTTAAAGGCCTGTCGGAATCCATTGAAAAATACAGGTATGCGGGAAATACGCCTGCATTATCTGAGCAGGAAGAAATTGAAAAACACTTTGAAAGTAAGCAAGGAGAAGACTATTCTTTTGAAAGAAAAATTAAAACTGCTAAAGAAATTTTAAAGCAATTAGAAGAGTTGGATGATCGGATAACCTTAGCGCAGGTTCGCTACAAAAGACTCTTGCAAGAAGAAATGTATATTAGCGAGAAAAAAACTCTTTCGCAAAAAATATCTCGTTTCGAAGCTATTTTTATAGCAGTTCTTTCGGATAAAGGACATTCGGCTCAAATTTACGATGGATATGCCATGCATGGTGGGTGGGAAAACATGGTTCCCCCTGAAAAGATGCTAAAAAATATGATAGCCGATGGGGTTAAAATTTTATATGCGAAAAGATTAGATCCCGGCATTTATGACTGTATTTTTGACCCTTCGATGGCAGGAATTTTAGCACATGAAGCCTTTGGTCATGGCACTGAAGGGGATACAATGGCAAAAGGCCGAGCAAAGGGGACTCAATATTTAGGAAAAGAAGTGGCTTCCCCGCTAGTTAAGCTATATGATAATCCTGCATTAGAAAATGTAGCAGCTTCCTACTTTTTTGACCATGAAGGACAGTTAGCTTCAGAAACTCGGATTGTGGAAAATGGCATCTTGCAAAAACCAATGACGGATTTTCGAAGTGCCAATGTTTTAAATGTTTCGCGCACAGCCAATGGTCGACGGGAAGCTTACGACCATAAGGTTTACACAAGAATGAGTAATACTTATTTTTGTGCAGGTAACGATAAGCTTGAAGAAATGATCCAATCTATTGACGATGGATTTTTAGTTTCTCGTGCTACAAATGGGATGGAAGATCCGTTAGGTTGGGGGATTCAATTAGAAGCGCTCATGGCTACTCGAATAAAAGATGGTAAGCTCACAGATGAAGTCTATTCCCCTGTGATCGTCACCGGTTATGTACCTGATATTTTAAAATCTATTAGCATGGTGTCGGATACAATGGAAATTAATGGACTTGGTATGTGTGGCAAAGGTCACAAGGAATGGGTTAAAGTTACAGATGGTGGGCCGTATTTAAAACTACGAGTCCGACTTGCGTGATTCTAACATCGCTTTGGCATGGCTAATCGACTCTGCAATAGTTAAAAACGTGTTGAGCTTTGTAAGATCAAAAAGCTTTTCTAGCGCACTTGTAAGGTTTGTTACGACAAGTTGTCCCCCTCTTTTTTCTAACCAGATTGCAATTTGGATTAATGTTCCTGTTGCGGAAGAGTCTATATAGGAGACATTCGACAGATCTAGAATAATATAGCGGTAGCCTTCTTTCATTTTTGCTGCTACTTTTTGCTTTAATTCCGGCGCATTATATAAGTCCAATTCCCCCTTGGGGGTAAATTCATAAATTTCATCGTGATACTCAACACCGTCATCAATAATAGGAATAATATGACGCCGCTTCATACCAGATCCTTCTGCGACTAAATACTTTCTTGCATCCATAGCATCTTCTTTTAATTTGCTTTGCAACATGGTAATTCTCTGACTTAATGGCTTTAATATATCCGGTGCAAGCGACATATTTTCTTGCAAGCGCTTTTGCATATTCTCTAAAAGGCCGATGGCACCTTGGATATCACTTTCTGCCATTTTAGAAGCCTGCATAATAGTTTTACCTGCCCAAGCAATCATTAGCTCGACTTGTACGTTTTTATCAATTTCTTGATAGTCTCCGCCAAGATTTGGTAAACATTTAATATTCTCGCTTTGCTCTTGAAGTTCTTCGCCTACTTTAAAATAACGCAAACTAATTTGCAGTGGTTTTAACTCTTTTTCCGTAGGATCAATTTCGAAAGAAAAAATAGCTGTTTTTGTTTCATCGGCTCGCACGTCACCCATGTTCATAAAGAGTTTATTCTCATTGGTATTGAGCTCTCCTGCACTAATGAGCTCATGGAATTCATAGCCATCTGGAATTTCAATCGTGAGTTCCGCTGCCTGTGCATACAATGCACTGATATTGCCAAATTCCTCATAAAAAACATCCGATGCTTTTTCGGGACTATCAATAAAATAAAAATTTCCCCCACCAGCTTCCGCTATTTCTTCCATAAGCTCTTCGTTAAAGTCTTGGCCAAAGCCCATAGTAGTTGTATAAATCCCTTTTGCTTTATATTGTTCGGCAATTTTCTTTAATTGCATCGGATCGCGGATTCCAGAAGTAGGGTTGCCATCGGTCAATAAGATTACATGTTTAGAAGCGACGGGTAAGTCCATTTCTTCTATCATTCTTAAAGCTTGTAACCAACCACCAGATAAGTTTGTGGAAGTGCCTGCTTTAATGGTACGAATTCTATTGACAATGGATTGTTTTTCGGTAAGACGAGTAATTTGCTGAAAAGTTTGTACATCTTCTGCATAAGCAACAATTCCTAAATAATCATGCCGAGTAAGCCAGTTAGTAAAGTTACAGGCTGCTTCAATAACAGCTTCAAGCTTTTCCCCTTTCATAGACCAACTTTTATCTAAAGCAAGCACAACAATGGAAGGGACTTTTTCTTTTGTTTGTGGATCCGGCGGAGCTTCTAGTTTTACCATTAAATGGTTTAAAGATTTTTCGGAGGGGTTAATATTTGGATATTCCCATTTCGCTTCGACTTTCATAATTTCCCTATACTCATGAAGGGAGATAAAAAGTCAATTGCTTTTGCGAGGTATAGCGAGGGTAAGCGCCAGCGATTCTCGGCGTTTCGCCGAGAATCGCTGGAAATGAATTAAAAATAGGGGTAAAAGGCCTGCTCGTGCTCAAATCCCTCACCAAATTAAAAATTTGGTGAGGGACGGGAACTGCGCCGAGCAGGGCGTTTTTCCCTTCACCGAGAATTGCCGGGTAAGCGCTTAATCTTTCCCTATATCTAGGAGGGGGGCTCCCATCCCTCACCATTTTTTGCATCAGGGGAACGTATGATTTTATTTCCCGCTTTATTAGATGTAATATCTACGATATAGCAGCTGCCGAACGCAAAAAAAGGTGAGGGACTCCAAAATCGTAGCCGCTCGGCTAGTTTTGCACAGGATACGAATTTGTATC
>RFJE01000049.1 GCA_003695005.1 Candidatus Hydrogenedentota bacterium
ATTCAATCTCATCAAGATTCTAAAATTGTTATTTTTTGCCACTATCAAAAAACCGCTCACTATTTAGAAGAGGCTTTAACGAAACTCTTACCTAACCGTGTCTGTGCCACAACGGCCAATAAAAGTTATGAGGAGCTAGAAAAAATTATTACAGCCTTTGCACCCGTGGCCAACGATACATTAGCACAATCTCCCCATAAAGAAAACATTGATATTTTAATTGCCACAGGTGCAATGGCAGAAGGATTTAATTTACAAGATGCAAACGTGCTGATTAACTTCGATTTACCTTGGACTGTCTTAATTTTAGCACAAAGAATGGGACGCATCCTTCGGCCATGGCATAGTCCGCGATCTGTTTGGATTTACAACTTAATCCCATCCACCATGTCAAATTCTAAAATCCAGATGGGAATGCACTGGAAAAACAGATTGCATGGGCGATCTCGAGACTTAACTCATTTTGCAGAAATTCCTGTTTTTTGTGAAAGCAGGCAAGAAGATCTCTCGATGGCTGAACTTGCTCGTAATCTAGCTACTTTCAAAGAAGAAAACTTAAGTACAGAAGAAGCTATTGAATTTGTATCCAGTGCAGAAGGTTTGCAAACAAGTCCCTTTTTACATGATTTAAGTTTTATTTCGAAAGAAGAAGCAACCCGTTTAACGGCACTGCCATTAGGCATTCGAAGTGCTCGTAATAAACCCAATTTTATACGAGAAAAAATGCTTTATGTTTTATTCCAAGTCAATGGCTTTCCTATGCCAGCTCTTTTTAATGAAGAAGGCAATTTAATTAGCGAACAACGGGATGAAGTATTTTCGACTATTCGCTGCGCAAAGGAAGAGCCACTTTTAAATTATTCCCCTTTTTGGGAAAAGAATGAATATGATGAGTGGCTATTGAAAGCACGAGAACATTGGCAATTACAAAAGAACCTTTCAGAACCTGAAAAAATTATCTGTTCTATGGCATTAGCATAAGAGTCTGTGCGCTAGTTTGCGCACAGACTCATAAGCTCATAAAAAAACTTTACACTATGTCTTTTTTGCAAAATTTTACCCCACTATGGGGGCAGCGGCAACGCCAGTGTTGTTAATGGATAGAACTCGCATCCGAGAGAATTATCGTCGCATTAAAAATGCGTTTCCTAATTTTCAAATTGCCTATGCCATAAAGGCAAACCCGCACGATGTAATTTTGCAAATTTTACACGAAGAGAATAGCTCTTTTGAAACAGCATCTATTTACGAAATTCGGAAATTATTGGACCTTGGAATTCCTGCAGAAAAAATCATTTATTCTAACCCTGTAAAACCTACAAGTCATATTGAGGAAGCAGTTGAGTCTGGCATTTCGATTATGAGTTTTGACTCTTTATCGGAATTAAATAAATTTAAACAAGTTGTAACCGATTGGAGTACGGTAAAACTTTTGCTCCGAATTCAGGTTCCGAATCCTGGAAGCTTATGGCCTTTAAGTGGAAAGTTTGGTGCACCCTTTGAACTTTGCCAAAACATCCTGCAAGAGATGGCGGAACAAAAGATTCCTTTAGCAGGCTTTACATTCCATGTAGGATCGCAAGCAGAAGCACTCGAAGGTTGGAGAGAGGCTTTGCGCCTAACTCGCTTGCTGTGGCAACAAGCAATATCTATGGGGCTATCACCAAATACTTTAAATATTGGCGGAGGTTTCCCGATTTATTTAGGAAGAGAAGTCCCGAGTATTGAGCAAATTGCAGATTGTATCTTCGAGGAGCTTCGAGCTTTCAAACAAGAAGGTATTTATCCACAACATTTTATTGCAGAGCCTGGTAGGTACATAAGCGGTAGTGCAGGTACATTGCTAGCAAAAGTTATTGGTGTTGCAGAGAGAGAAGATGGGTTTTGGGCATTTTTAGATTGCGGTGTTTTTTCGGGTATGATGGAAACCATTGATGGTATTGAATACCCGATTTTAACAAATGCATCAGGGCCAGTTTGCAAAGTAACTCTATGTGGACCGAGTTGTGATAGTGTTGACAAAATGTTTCAAAAAGAAATGCCCCTTCCAAAAGAAGGAGATAATATTTATTTTGTAGGAGCAGGTGCTTATACCACTGTTTATGCATCTCAATTTAATGGCTATCATCCGCCACAACTTTGTTTTGTGGATGAAGCCGAGCTTTTTGTGTAACTTTTGTTTTCCCGCATACACATAAGCTTACGGAGGGATTTATGACAAAACAATATGAAAAACAAGATAGCCATCTTTTAGAAGAAGTAAAGCTCTACTATGGTCAGGTTTTGCAGAAGACAACCGACTTAAAAACAAACGCTTGCTGTACAGCTGAATCTAATTTTCCACCAAAAATAAAGAAGGCTTTATCTCTAATTCATGATGAAGTATTAGCAAAATACTATGGTTGTGGTTTAATTGCACCGCAAAAGCTAGAAGGCCTTACGGTATTAGATTTAGGCTGTGGCTCAGGACGTGATGTATATGTACTATCTTATCTTGTAGGAGAACAGGGGAAAGTCATTGGTGTCGATATGACAAAAGAGCAACTTAAGGTGGCCACAAAATACCAAGACTATCATGCAAGTGCATTCGGATATGCAAAACCGAATACAGAATTTCATTTAGGCTATATAGAAGATTTAGCTCATTTAGGTATTCCCGATAATTCTGTAGATGTGATTGTATCCAACTGTGTTATTAATTTATCCCCCCGCAAAGACCTTGTCTTATCCGAAGCTTATCGTGTACTAAAAGAAGGTGGCGAGCTTTATTTTTCGGATGTGTATGCCGATAGAAGAATTCCTAAAGAGCTGACGCAAGATCCTGTGCTTTATGGAGAGTGCCTATCAGGAGCATTGTATTGGAATGACTTTTTAAGGCTAGCGAAAGCAAGTGGTTTTGCGGATCCTCGCCTTGTAGAGTCTTCGAAAATCACGATTGAGAATCCTGAAGTGGAAACAAAGCTAGGCAATATCCAGTTTTATTCGGCAACTTATAGGCTTTTTAAGATCCAAGGTTTAGAATCGGATTGCGAAGATTATGGCCAAGCAGTCATTTACAAAGGCGGCATTGAAGATTCCGAAAATACATTTGTGCTCGATGCGCATCATATTATTGAAAAAGGGCGTGTGTTTCCTGTCTGTGGTAATACTTGGAAAATGCTTAAAGAGACTCGGTTTGCCAATCACTTTGAATTTATGGGTGATTTTTCTCGCCACTATGGCATTTTTTCCGATTGCGGAAAAAGCATTCCTTTTGAGGATGATTCCACAACGACTAGCGGAAGCTGTGGATGCTAAAAAAAATTGTTCTTGTTTTAGGAAGTATATTTTTAATCCTTTTTATAGGAGCTTTGTTTTTAGATAAGTCACTAACTCTTACAGAGGAAATTCAAGTAAATAAACCAATCGAGACAGTGTACTCTTTTGTGCGTAAACTTCCGCAATGGCCACAGTGGACTTTTTGGTCTCAAAAGCGCTATCCTAACATGCAGTTTTCATGTAATGATCAAAATACAAGTTGCACATGGCTGATTCCACCGGCCAATACAGGTAAGCTAAAACTACAAAAAGAAATTAAAAATCAAAAGCAAGTATATGAAGTTTTATTAGGGGAGAACTTTCCATTTCTATTAACCTTTTCTTTTTCTAAAGTCCATGCTAACAAAACGAACGTCCAGATGCAAATTTATGTGGAAACCGGCTACAATATCTTTATGCGTTACTTTTTGCCAATGCTAAAAAGTAAAATGCAGCCAGATTTACAATACACCTTAAATGGCTTAAAAAATTCCAGCGATTCTCGGCAAAACGCCGAGAATCGCCGGAATTGAATTAAAAATCCGGAAAAAAGGCCTGCTCGTGCTCAAACAGTCCTCTCCCTCACCTTTTTCGTCGAAAAAGGTAAGCGATGCGGAACTGCGCCGAGCAGGCCTTTTTTCCCTTTACCCAGAATTTATGAAAAAAATCCTTATCGATTTAAAAAGAAAGCCGATAAGAAGATTAGGGGTATTATGAAAAAAATTATTCTTATTAACTTATTTGCCATAGCAGCAGTTTATTCCTTCGATACACAAAAAACTTACCAAGAAGCAGAAAAGTATTTTTTCGCACAGAAGTTTGCTGCAGCAGAAACTTTATTAAGAAAAATATTAAATCAAAATCCCCTTCATCCAAAAGC
>RFJE01000409.1 GCA_003695005.1 Candidatus Hydrogenedentota bacterium
ATAAAAGCAAAAGTCCTAAAAAAACATACATTTGTGTTCCAAAGCGATCTAGACGTAAACGAATAAAAAAAATAAATAAAACATATAACGCTAAAATCAGCGGGATAAAATATAAGTGAAACATGGCAGAACCATCGAATAACGAAGTAAAAAAGGAAGACCATGAAAATTTTTTTTCGAGAAAAAGAGCCAACAAACTTGCTAGTATGTATACCGGTAAAATTCTTCCAAAACGATTGCGGAAAAAGTTTTTCGTCGAAAATACTTTGCCTCTCTTTTCCTCTTGTGCCACCTGGTTGGCAAACGCATAGCCACTTAAAAAAATAAAAAATAGCACAGCAGGTTTTCCAAATTGATTTAAAAGGGCACTAAACGATACTATCCAACTTGATTTTTTTCCCCATTGTACATAATATTCCCAATAACTGTGGTTAAAAATAATAAAAACAGCAGAAAGAATTCGCAAAAAATCAGTGGCTTGTCGGCTCATGTTTAAGCAAGTACTTTTTCGAGCTCGTCTATTTTTGGATGATTGCCAAATTCTTCCTTCAGTCTTTCTAGTACAATGCTTGCATTTTGCTTATCTCCGACAAGTCTGTACAAATCCGCCAGTTGCCAAATATAACGAAATTCCGATGGCTTACGCAGTGCTAATTCTTCTGCTACATTGAGGGCTTCGGAATAATTTTTAATGCGCTTGTACGCTTTTAGTAAAACATAAAGTGCTTTTTCGCTGAATTCAGACTCCGGTAATTCTTTTAATACTTCAATAGCTTCGTGGTGATGGCCTTGTTTTTCTAAAAGACCGCCGAGTAAAATGCGAGCTTTGTGATGATTTGGATCTTGGGAAATTACTTCTTTCAGTAACTGAATGGCTTCGTCTTGTTTTTCTTCTTTATATGCTTGAACCGCTTGATCGTACAAATTGATTTTTTCTTGTGTTTCTTGCCTTTTAGGTTCTTCTTTCTTCTTTTCCTCGGGGACAGGACTTACTTTGTAAGCAATCCTTAACAAAGAAATATCGTCTGTAATCCTACCACGACGTCGAAGAGCGAGTACCATATCCCGCAAGTTTGCTTTTGTTTGTTGAACAACATCGAGTATCATAGTTTCATCTTCGTTAATAATGCGATTACCATCTTCGGACTTAAATGCAATGTCATCTTTACCATCACTACCAATGATGATAATATCGCCTGGTTTGAGGGAAAATTCATGAATGTGAATATCCGAGGTTGTATTTAAGTCCACTCCTAATTTGTGTATATAAATCTCATTATCAATAAAGGAAGCAGAAGAATCCCTATATAAAATAGCATAGGGATGCTCGGCATTTACAAAGTAAAGTTTATTGTCTACAGAATCCACTAATCCGAAAATGGCAGAGGCAAGCATGGTACCATCAAACGTGACAAATGCATTTTGAAGCTCTAAATATAAATCGGCTAACCATCGTTTTGGATCTTTACTTTGTTGGTGCTTGGAAAAATGCGATCTCTTTAAAAAAGTCTGAACAACAGAACCAAAGACAAGAGCTCCACCGGCTCCCTGCATGGATTTTCCCATTGCATCACAATTGACAAAAAAAGTATATGACCTTCCCTGTAAGGTTACTTCGCTTGTTAAACATAAATCTCCGCCAAGCTGTGCACGACGATTGCGAAATCGAAATTGCTTTTTTTGACGAACAATAAATTCTGTTTGTACATCCATGTTTTTATTGTCATTCACTAAATAAGGGGAAGTTAAAAGCGAAGTTAAAAAATAATCTCCATCTTGCTGAATTTTTAGCTTTTTAATTTCTTCCATTTTCTGACGGATAATATCATTTTTTTCTTGAAGTTCAGCCTTGTATTTACTTAACTGCTTTTGGTGTTCTTCGTTTAATTCCGCCATAATTCGGCTGCGCATTTCTTCTTCTTGCAAGGCTTTACTTTGCTTTCGACTCTCAAATATAAATCTTTTTACGCTTGCTAAAAAGCTTTCCGGCTTCCATAAAATATGAGCAATACTCGTTCGACCATAATTAAAGAAAACGCCGTTAAGTTCAAAAGCACCTTGATCTATATTCGCCACTACTTGTTGAGTCTCTTGCTCGAGAATTTCATTTCCCTGCTGCATATACTTTTTGCCATCAAACATTGGCATGTCAGAAGGCAAAACAGGCCAATGCGTAATTTTTAAGCGAACCGGCAGACCTTTGCGATACCGAATCACCCCTTCTACAATCCCGTATCCAGCAGCTATCGTACTCCAATGCGGTTTTTCGTAGCGAACAGGAAGTTTGTCAAAATCAAAGTACACATCCGTGCTATCCCACTCCATACCATGAATTTTTTCCACACGGAAATTTTTCGTATAGACGGTTGAAATTAAACTTACTTGCGAAGCTGCATCCTGAATTTTTTTCATGAGTTTTTTAGTTGGAACAATGGTCGTTAAACGAGTAAACAAAGTTTGCTTTTGGTCTAATCTCCCCGAACCGGAAGCGATTCCAAATTCATAGCAAGCTCGAACAGGGTCTTCAAATAAATTACTTAAACGAGAATAAATAAATACTTCTAGTAAATAAGAGTTCCAATTGCGATCGTTGTAAATATGCTCGAAAATACTTGAGGTGGGATCTAATCGGATGGAATCTAAAAAATTCTCGAATGCTTTTTCGCCTTTTTCCCGCCGGAAGTAGTCAAAAGCCGTGCGAATATAGCGAGAAGATCTTTCTTTTAATGTAATCTCATGATGATAATCCGGAATTGGGATTGGCTCATTCCATTCAGACATAGAACACTTTATTTTTTATGTCCGAAAAAGTCAAGAAAAATGTTTTACAATACGCGTATATTTTTCGATGTATATACTAACATCACGTGAAGGAATGGCATGTCCAAAAGTATTTTTTTTAATAAGAAAAGAAGAGTCCCTAAATTTTTACAACTTTATATTGTTTGGTTTCTTCTACTTATTATTTTTTTAGCGATTGCCTCTTTCACCGGTGTAATGAAAATAAAGAAATTTTTACCCGAAAAAGGAATTGCTCCTTTCCAAAAAGAAATTCCAAAAAGCTTTTTGCAAAAGATAAGCAAAACAAAAACTCATACAGGAATTTTCATCACGAAAAAAGATAGTAAGGCTCAAAAAGTTTTAGCCATGGATTCGAGTGAAAAATTAGCTTTAAAAATACTCTATCATTATGGTGATAAACTTCGTGTTTTTTTGTATAAGGATACTCCAATAAACAATGCGGATTTTATATTCGATACACAAACACCGCCTTCTTTACCTATTGTTCATCGCAATTTTAAGCTTTCCGGTTTAGCAGAAAAAGAGGTTTACGAAAAAGCCAACATATCGTATGCTTTTTCTTCGATAGCAAAGCAGGTTCTCCAATCGGCTTTTTTACCTGTTGAAAATGATGCGCTTGTGTTTGGTGTAAAAAATCTCCAAGAATATCAAATAAAAAAGTTAGTCCACATTGCCTTAAATACAAAAAAAAAGGCTGATACTTCGCTTTGGCTATCGCAACATTTGCTTTTAAAAAAATGGACGGCAAAAGTAATGCTTGTTTTTTTTCTCCTATTAATTTGGGTTCCTTTTTTAAACCAAATGATTTTAAAGCAAGAAAAACCAGATTTTATTTCAGGAATTTTTTCAAATTTTTATTTAAGCTTGCTTCCTGTGGTCGCTTTAATTTTGTATAAAACTTTTCAAGGGACTCCGCTTCTCATTGCAGAAATCAGTTGGTTGCTTGTATATTTCATTCTTTTTTTGCAATATGGATCGAAACAATTTAATGTAAATGCATCGGCCATTTCCATCTTGTTTTATATGAATGTATGGCTTATGTTCTTTTCTTTTGTGAACCAAGCGTATGTGTTTTTGTTTTTCTTTTTCCCTCTGCTTGTATCTTTTTTAGCAAAGCAGAAAGTTTTCACAAGATTTCTTTTTATTGTAGCGATCTTAAGTCTTTATGCGTACTCTCTTGCGAATTCTTTTCCGCTTGCTGAAATTACAAAATCACTTTCGACGACGGAAGAATGGTTACTTGCCTTTTTTGTCGGATCTTTATTTTCTCTCGTATTAGGCCGAAAAACACGTGAAACCTATTAACGTTGGCATTGTAGGCATTGGTCGAATTGCAGCGGCATTAGAAAAAGATAAGAAGCGGTATAAGCCTTGTACGCATTTAGGAAGTTTAGTTGCTCTTAAAAAAGAAGGAAAGCCAATTAAGCTCGTAGCAGCTTGTGATATTCGAGAAGAAGCTTTTTTCAATATACCGACTGAATTTCAATCTGCCAAAAAGTATTTTTCGTGGCAAGAAATGATGAATCATCATGATGATATGGATTTATTGGTGATTGCATCGGATACATATACGCACTATGAGATTTTAAAAAAAGCTCTCCAAAGGAACATTCCTAAAATTGTTGTAGAAAAGCCAGTTTGTTTGTTGCCAAAAGAAGCTAAAAAATTAAAGAAAGTTTATGCTCGAAGTACTTCTAAAGTTTGGGTGCACTATGAGCGTCGCTACCGCAAAGCTTATAGGCAATTAAAAGATATTTTACAAACAAGTTCATATACTTCGTTTCGTGGTTTGCTTGTGTTGCCACAGCAAAATTTATTTCGCACAGGCAAAAAAGAAGGTGCTCTTTTACATGATACCACTCATCTTTTAGATTTATGCTTTTACTTATTTGGGGATTTAGTTAGGAAAAAGCAGGTTGTTTCACAAAATGCATGCCGTTATTTTTTAGAGTTCGAAAAAGCTAGTGGTATTCTAGAAACCATACTGCATAAAAAATTGTTTCATTTTGAGTTGGAAGTACTTACAGAAAAAACACGCTACCGAATTGGAAATGGCTTTTCTAATCAGGAAGCTGTGGTAGAAAGCCCGCTTTATGAAAATTTTTTCTCTTTAAAAGAAGCAGAATTATTTACACACGAAAATTTTACTCAAGAAGATAATCCGTATTTAAATTTATACCGCAATGTAATCCACGAAAATTTAGAACAGGAGGGTTGGCGGAAAACACCGCCAACCCTTGAGAAGGTTGGCGGGAACTTAAGCCAACCCTCGCGGTACAAGGATGTACCGCCATCCCGCACCAAATTGAAAATTTGGTGCGGGATGAGAGCAAAAAGCGGCTTTGCCGGCTTTTTGCGTCTTAGCTTGGCGGGACATGGATGTTCCGGCCAAGCCTCCCTTGAAAGAGACTCTTTTCTTGACGCGTTAGAAAACGTTTTAGTTTTATCTCGCTAAAATGAAGCCACAGGAAGAAGAATTACTACGATTATTATTTTATCGTTCAGAAGTTACGCCAAAGGATATTTCTCGCGAAGACTTAATTACACTTTCCGGAATCCCGACAAATGAGATTCGATCTGTCTTACAAGATTTGCTCAACAAGGGGTTTATTTTTGAGCGAGAAGATAGATATCGGATTTCTGAAAGCGGGTATTCCTTTGCTGCTTC
>RFJE01000410.1 GCA_003695005.1 Candidatus Hydrogenedentota bacterium
CATAATGAGTTTTTTTACTAACTGAAGAAGTTGGCTTCCCTCCTAGTTTTTTTACCATATCTTCTGCTTCTTTTCTGGATAAACTAGATAATGTACCGGTAAAGACAAATGTTTTCCCCTCCAATTTTCGCGATGATGAATCATGCTTTTCTTCGAGTATGTTTAATCCTGCTTCTTGAAACTTTTTCAGAAGCTTTTTTGTCTTTTCGGATGCAAAAAACTCATGCACGCTTTTTGCAATAATCGGGCCGATTTCATATACCGAGCTTAATTCTTCTTCTGTTGCATTCACTATATTATCGAGATTCTTAAAATGTTTGGCTAGCACTTCCGCAGTATAAGGCCCTACATTTGGAATCCCTAATGCCATCAAAAAATGATGAAGTGGCACTTCTTTTCGTGCTTGAATGGCTTCTATCATTTTACGGGGTAGAATATCACCCATGCCTTCTAGATTTTTTAGTTTTTCCTCTGTAAGAAAATAAAAATCGGCAGGGTCTTTTACGAAACCAAGATCATAAAATTTAGCGACCCATTCACTGCCAACTCCTTCAAAATCCATGCCATCTTTCGAAGCAAAGTATTGAAGGCTTTGTACAATTTTAGCAGGACATTCTGGATTTGGACAGCGTACATAGACTTCTTCTTGTTTTAAAGGGGTCTTGCATACGGGACATTTTGTTGGAAATACAATTTTTCTCCGATTGGACCCAGCTTTGTATAACTTAACCACTTTCGGGATAACATCTCCTGCTCGGATAACTTCCACGTAATCGCCAATTTGGATTTGAAGCCTTGATAATTCATCTTTATTATGAAGCGAAGCTCGCATTACAATTACTCCGCCAATGTTAATTGGCTTTAAGTGAGCTACAGGCGTAACAATTCCCGTTCGTCCCACTTGAAACTGCACATCTTCTAATATGGTAATCGCACTCCGAGCTGGAAATTTATACGCAATGGCCCATCGGGGATATTTGCTCGTTGCTCCTAGCACATTCCACCAATTTGTGTTATCCACTTTTAAAACAAGACCATCAATATCAAAAGGAAGTTCAGGACGCTTTTCTAACATCTCCCTATACCATGGCTCAATATCATGGATTTTCAGTCGGCGAGCAAATTCGCTTTTCGAAAATCCGGCCGATGCAATATATTCTGTAATAATTTCATACTGGTGATCGGGCAAGGGATTATGTTTTTGTGATAAATCACTTTCTTCGACCCGACCAATCATGTAAGGATAAAAGCGTAAATTTCGCTCTGCTGCAATTTTTGAATTTTGCTGCCGTAATGTTCCCGCGGCTGCATTGCGCGGATTTGCAAAAGGTTTTTCTCCTTTTTCTTTAAGCTCTTCGTTCATGGTAAAAAAATCTTCATGCCTTAAAATACACTCCCCACGGATACTTAAGTATTTCGGGGGATAAGGTAGCAAAAGTTTTTGCGGAACATTGCGAATTGTTTTTACATTATGTGTGATGTCTTCGCCAACGACACCATTACCACGAGTACTCCCCCGCACTAGAATGCCATCTTCATATTCAATTTCTAATGCAAGACCATCGTACTTTGTTTCTCCATAATAGATTATTTCTTGTCGGATGCCATTTTCCTGCAATAACTTAACGACCCGATTATGAAATTCTTTTACTTCCGCAAAATCCGTTGCATTATCTAAGGACAACATCGGGGGATTGTGACGTGCTTCGGGAAACTCCTTGCGAATTTCGCTGCCAACTTTTTCAGAAGGTGATCCTGCAACTTTCCACTCGGGATGTTCGTGCTCCCATTGTTGCAAAAGGCGCATCATGGCATCGTAGTCTGCATCTGAAATTTCGGGAGTATCCGCAGCATAATAAAGATAGTTATGGTAGTTTAACGCATCAACAAGGTCTAAGTAATCTTGCTTTTGGATATTGGCAAGCCCGCGAAATTCATTTAAGAAGCGTCTTTGTGGTTTCTTAACAGGCAGCATAATGCATGGAATAAAAGTCTTATGCCACGTCAACGTACAAATTTGTAAACAGAAAGTAAAACCATGATAGCCGTAAAGCCAAGACCTAACTGCCATTGGATGGAAGTAAAGCGTTTGTTCATATCTTCAAAACGTTTGTCCATGTAATGATACATATCCTCAAAGCGCTTGTCTACCATACGCATTAAATTCTCAAACCGCTTATCGGCAGAATCCATAAAGTAATTCCGTTAAAATTTCTGCTGCTTTTTCTTTATCATTTTGCAAAGCGTCAATAAAAACTTCGCTGCGTTCCTTTAGACGCTTTTTAGCTTGTTCTAAGACAATGCTCACGACAATAGTATATACAAATTAAGAAAGGATGTCAACTCTTTTTAGCTTTTTTTTCTTTAATAAATTGTGTTGGGGTTTTGCCTACATACGTGCTAAATAATAAATTAAAATTTGCTTTTGAGTTAAAGCCTACCTTAAAGGCAACAGATAAAACACTTGTATTTTCTTCTTGCAATAAAAGTTGTTTGGCTTTTTCAATACGAAAGCGATTTACAAATTGCGCAAAATTAATTCCTAAGTGAGAGTTTAAAAATTCCGAAAGTTGGTATGGTTTAATTCCAAGCTCATCGGCAACACGAGCTAATGTTAAGTCTTCTTCCATATAAAGCTTTTCATTATTCATAAGCTCTACTAAATCGAGATGTAATTCTTTTAAGTTAATCCCTTCTAATGAGCTTTTTTTCTTTTTCGGTTTTTTTTGTAACTTTTCGGTTCGCCTGTGGTCAATTAAGGTTTCTAAAAGAGCAAAAAATTCAGGATAACGATAGCTAAATAGAAAAAACATAACCACTAAAAGCGCAATAAAGGCAGCGCCCACATACATAAGAGTTAGGTTTTTTAAAGCAAATGCAAAAATACCATAAATGTTAATTAGACCTACCACTATAAATAAAGAGAAAAACAATCTAGCAACAGTTGCTGACTGCAAAGAGTGAAAGTCAAACACAATGGCACCGTGTTTAAAAATTAAAAAGTAAAAAACATGGTTGTACAAAAAAGCACTTACTAATAAAATATCTGCGAGTCCAATTTCACCTTGCTCGAAATAAGCTGTTACTTTTTCGTGTAATAACCCCAAAGCAGAAAAAATAGGCAACAGTATGAGAACCACAATACCTGGAACGTATGTATACAACTTTTTAATATCCACAGAATACCCATTTTTAACGGCTGTAAAAAAGAAAAAGTAAACAGAAGGACCAATAAAAAAATTCAGCGGAATGAATAAATAGTTTACCCACAGCGGCCGGAAGTAAATTTCTCGGATATTAAACCACGCAAATAGTAATGTGCCTGTAATCACAAGAAGCAATGTAAATAAAAAATAATGGGATATGGTTTTTCTTTTTAAAAAGAAAAAAGCCAAGCTTAAAAAAAAGGCTAAGCTTGCTCCTGCAAAAATAAACTGCGTTAAGAATTCTCTAAAGGTTGGATTCATATAAGACAAATATCATTATTCGAGAAAGCGTTGCAAGTTTAATTTATCAAAAATTTTACCTTTTCTTTCTTTCGAAACATCAATCTTAAAAAAGTGAATCACAGCTGGTAAGCCTAAAAGAGCCCCAATGGTTGTAGCAGCCATAACAGAAGATACTAAAAATCCAAAGTAAAAAATAGGCTTAAAATTCGAGAGCATTAAAATAGAAAAACCAAAAATTAATGCAACAGAGGTATACACAATGGCAAGGCCTGCTTCTTCGTGAGTTTTAGCAATGGCGGAATCTAAATCCAATCCCTTTTTTAAGTTACGCCGAATTGTATTTAAAAAGTGAATTGTATCATCCACACCAATACCAATGGCAATAGAAGAAAGAATTGCCTGTGCAATATCGAGCGGAATATTGAAATATCCCATTGCTCCAAAGACTAGCGTAATGGCTAAACCAATGGGAATAATAGCAGTAAGTCCCGCTCGTTCATTTCTAAACAGTAAGAAAATAACCAAAGCAACAATCACCATGCTCATAAGAATACTTTTAATTTGGCCACGGACAATATACTGGCCAAGCCGAACAAAGTTTACCGGCTCTCCTACAATCATGTAACTATATCCATTTGGATTTGGTTGGTTATCTAAAAACCATTGAATGCGATTCATCGCTCGACGAGAAACTTCTGTTCCAATATCACGACCATTCCGCTCTCCAAGCCGCACTGCAATGGCAATCCGTCGGAATTCTCTATCCACAGTTCTTTCAAAAACATCAATCCTGCCATCAGAATCTTCGTCTTCGTCCGAAAAAATTTCCAGATAATCTTGGATGGTAGAACGGTCATCGGGAATTTTGTAGTATTTCGGGTCATCGCCATTCATGGCCATGTGCATTCTTTTAATAAAATCAGTAAATCCCGAAGTATGCAACATATTGTAATTTTCTTCTTGCTCTTTTTGTGCAATAAACTGACGCAAACGATCGGCATATTTTAAGAAAGCAGGATCATACACTCCATTTTCTTGCTTGGAATCTAAAATGACAGTAAGGACATAAGAGCCATCAAACACTTTTCCAATATACGAACTAGCTTTTCTTATGTATGTATCTTTCTTAAAAAATTGCACGGGGGAAGTTTCTGTTTTTACAAGAGTGACTCCATAGCCAAAAATAGCGAGCGCTATGACGGCTATGGCAATCACAAATTTAGAGTGCTTTACACTTAATTTAGACAAAAATAAAATAATGGAAAAAATAAATTGGTTATGAGTTTTGGGTGCATCTGACTCTGCTTGTTTGCGTAATGGTAAGACTTTTAAAATCATAAGAGCTGCCGGAATTAAACTTACAGCTAGAACAACAGCTAATACAGTACCAATGGCGGCAAACAATCCAAAGCTTTGCAATCCAGTTACATCGTTGAGCAAAAGAGTTAAAAAACTAATAAATGTAGTAAAACCAGCAAGCCATACTGTCGTCGATATGTGCGTCATCGACTCTAATAAAATTTGTTTTTTATCTCCTGTATGTAAGTTATGTAGTTCTTGCATGTACTGGTTAAAAATATGAATCGAATAAGAACTACCAACCGCAATTAAAAGTGGTGGCAAAATCGTTCCAATCATGGTAAGTTTTACTCCTAGCCATCCCATTAAACCAATGGTCCATACACTTCCTAGAACAACTGTAATGGTTGGTAAAACAAGGCCACGGCCACTGCGAAAATTAAAGTAAAAAGTAAGAATAATCACGAGTACCACAAGCGGTAAAAACTTTCTTAAATCATCTTGTTGAAATTCTGTCATGATTTTATTAAAGACTAAACTACCTAAAAAATAAATTTTAGCAGGATAATGGTCGTATTTCATGACTACGTTCCACAAAATATTGCGAATCACTTTGTATCGCTTTAATGTTCGTAGAATGATCGTAAAACCAAAAGCGCGCATACTGCCATCAGGGTTTGTTCCATATAAAACAGAACGGAACTGTGGATTTTTTAATAATTTCTTACGAAGCTTTTCAAAGTCTTTTTTACTTTTTGGCAAAATATGATGGCCATTTTCGTCCGTTGGTAATAAATCGACAGGTTTTAATTCATCCTTTGTACCTTCGATATCCTCGCCAGAAATCGGCGTCATTAAATACTTAATAATTTCCGCCGACTTATAAAGATAAATTTGCTGGTAAGCTTCCATAAAATCTTCAAACTCACCTTTCGTAAGTTTTTTGTTAAAGTCCGCAAGGTTTGCCATTCTAGCAGCTGTACGAATTGTTCGCATGGCATTGGAATCTAAATTTTGTGCTATCTCGTTTAAGCTTACCAACTTATAATGATCAAAATTAAACTCTCGCTCTTTACGCCGAAATTCTGCATAATTTTCTTCGTGAAAAGGTTTCGTTAAATCCCAAACCGCTTCTTCTGGATTTTCTTGTGAATCCTTTTCCTGCTGATTTTTCGACGTTTCTTCTCCTTCTAAAATTTCTTTATCTAAATTTTCTTCTTCACTTGTATTTTGTTTTGATTTGTTTTCATTTAAAATTTCTTCGTCGAGATTGTTTTCATCCGAATTTCTTTCCTGATTCGTACTCTCTTCTCCTAAAATTTCACTATCTAAATTGGATTCGGGATTTTCTTCTGAAAGGGTCTTACTTTGTTTATCTTGGTTTTTCTCTTGAACAATCCCAGACCCCACAGCTTTTACACCACTAGTCTCTAAAATGGTTTGAAAACGGCTATCTTCCAGTTCCGCATTAAAGTCTTTATATTCATTGAGCTCTAAATCAAGCTCATTCATATGGTTGAATAACTGTGTGCTAAAAAGAGGAATGCTTTTATCTCTTGGCTCAATACCTGCAATTAAAAAAGTTCGATTATCTCCATAAATATGCTTTGCTCGTTCTCCCATTAAAAAATAAGGATCGTTTTGAGGCATCAAAACTTTTGTGGAAGGGTCAAAATGAATTCTAGGCAATCCGGCGGCTAAAAAGATCGTTAGTAAAACCGTAATGACTAAAATTGTTTTTGGATGTGTTAAAACTGTCTCAATCCATTTTCTCATGTTCGTCTCCTTTTACAATCGATAATCCAGATAAGTTTGGAATTTCGCTAAAGTTTGGCAATAAAGAAGAAGCAATAATATTTCGCACTTTTTCCTTTAATGATTCGGGTTCCGTCTCTGTTAAAAAAAAGCCTTCCCCTAAAATATGCAATAAGTCTGTAAAGGCTTGTTCCACAGTGATTTGGTTCTGTGTTAAAAATTCAGGATTTAAGAATTCACGAAGTACCACAGTTATCAGCCGGCTAACAATGGCAGGATGTACATCCCGAAATGCTTGCTGTTCCATGGCTTCTTTAAAAAATTCTGCTAAAGTATTTTCCCATTCCACATAATAATCTTGCAATCTTTGCCACAAGTCCGGATAGTGATACTTCATATCTTCGAGTAAAATCGGGGATAAGCCTAGAACTTGTTTTAATACAATGGCAAAAAGATGTAGGAATCTATCTTCATAAGATAAACTTTTCTCCTTTAATATGGGCTTTGCATCACCAATTTGTTTTAATAAAAGCTCAATGGATAGGGCATAAAGTTCATCTTGGCTTTCAAAATGCTGGTAAAATGTTGCCTTGCTAATCCCTAGCTGGCGTGTTATTTCGTTCATGGTAACACGCCGGAAGCCGCGGCTCATAAAGAGGGGCAATAATCGAAAAGCCATTTCTTGCCGCATTTGCGGGTCTAAAACTCGTTCTTTTGCAATGGCTTTTCTTCCCACTAAACCACGCTATATGTTTATGACAGACCGAAAAGAAAAAATGACAGGCATGACAGAAACCAGCGCTTCTCCACAGAGCTTGTGCGCCAACCTCCTGTTGGCACACAAGCGGGACGCTTCAATGCGGCAAAGCCGCATTTTCGCTCCCATCCCTCACCAAATTAAAAATTTGGTGAGGGATGCTGCAAACATCCTGTTTGCAAGAGTCTGTGCGCCAGTTGGCGCACAGACTCCACAAAAAGCCATATCGCGGTCCCTCACCTTTTTCTCTGAAAAAGGTGAGGGAAAAAAAAGGGGAAAAGGCCTGCTCGTGCTCAAACAGTCCTTGCTTAAGCTACACTCCGAAGAATCAAAGCAAACTTTCTTTCTTTAATAAATTTTCATATTCTTGCTTTGTGCCAACAGAGATAATGTTCGTGGTAATTTTTCCCGCTAGTTTTAGTGGCTTTAGAATTTCAATTAAATCGCAATCATATTCTTTTTTGGGTTGAGGCAATTGTCGCACGCTATCTGCATGAAAAAAAGAAAAGCCTGCATAGTAATAATTCCCACCCCGAATATACTGGATCGGGGAATATTCTTTTTTAGTGACTTCATGCAAAAAAGAAAACCCTGGTGCACTCGTATGCCTCTTTTCTTTTTTCTTTAAAGCAAGATATGCATCGGCGTCGCCTTTCCATTGCCATGCTTTTTGAATTTCTTTGCAAAAATTTGTATAAAGCGCATCGGCACTAAATAACATTACTTTTTTTATTTCTCTTTTTTCTTTACATAGACGAAATAAAGTTCCGCCGGCGCCATACATTTTTTTTTCATATAGAGTTTTTATTTTAAAAGCAGGATTGATTTGCTTGCGATAGCTTTGCAAGGCAGCTTCCATTTTTTTAGGTAAGTAGTGTAAGTTAATATACACGTTCCCTGTATAATCTGCATCAGAAATTTCGTCGAGTAAATAATACAGCATTGGCTTTTGCTGGATTGGTAAAAGTGGTTTTGGTGTGTTAGCAGTATATTCCTGCATCCTTTTCCCATAGCCGGCAGCTAAAATTAAAATGGCACGATCATCCATAAAAAGAAGTAAAATATTCGTACATTAAAATGGCACCTGCTACAGACACATTTAAGCTTTCCACTTGACCGCTTGTAGGAATTGCAAGCATTTCTTTGCAACGTTTTTGAACTAACGGGGAAATTCCTTTTTGCTCACTGCCGAGGACTAGCACAATATTGCGCTTTTCTTGTTTTGCTTCCGCAAAAAATACTCGTGGATTTTTACCCTGTGTGCTTGTGCCAACAAATAGCAAATTTTCGTTTTGCCGATGCATAAAACCTGCAAGACCAGGGATAAACATTACAGGGATTTTTCCAATGGCACCCGCCGAACTTCGCCATACACCTGCAGATAAAGAAGCTGTTTTTTTACGTGGGATAATAAAACCGGAAGCTTCAAAAGAAACTGCGCTACGCGCTAAAGCACCAACATTTCCTGTATCTGTAATTCCATCAAAGGCAAGAAAAAGTTTTGGCTTATTGGTATAAGAAATGAGATCTTCTTGTGAAAGAGATAAAAGCGCAGGTTTATTTTTCCGAAGCAATGCAATTCCTTGGTGATTTTTCTGACCGATGATTTCACTTAACTGCTTAAAGGACACACGGTGGATTTTGACTTTCCCTTTCTCGGCTTTTCTTAAAAGACCCGTTAAGCGTTCCTGTTTTCTTGCTAAATAAATTTCATCTTCGGGGAAAAAACCTTCTTCGTCTATCTTTTCGACAACAGGCTTAATACCAATAATCCAAAAGTGTTCTGCCTGCTTGCTCATTTTTTTTGAATCTCATACCCATTTGGTTTATCTAAAATTTTATATCCTAAATTCTCAATTTTGCTTCGTAACTCATCTGCTTTGTGATAGTTTTTCTCTTCTCTTGCTTTTTTCCTTTCTTCTGCCAATTGAATTACATTGTCTGGAATTTTGTCTTCGAAATTGAAATTTTGAGGCAGTAAGCCAAAGACTTTATCGGTATCTTGCAAGAACCATGCATAAGCTTTTTTTTCTTTTTCAGTGGCATTTGGTAAATGGCTGTTTATTTGTTTGACGTTTTGCCAAAAAATTCCTAATGCTTTTGAGATATTTAAATCATCATAAAGAGCATGCAAAATTTCTTTTTTGGCTTCTTCTAAATTTGAGGAGCTTTCCATAACC
>RFJE01000411.1 GCA_003695005.1 Candidatus Hydrogenedentota bacterium
GCCCAAATCCCATTACTTTTTTTTTTTTTTTTAATTTCTTTTTAATATATTCTGCACCACCATTTGGACCTAAAGTATTTTTTACTTCTAAAAACATTTTCATGGCAGCCTCATTTGCACCACCATGTAAGGGGCCTTTTAAAGAAGCAACAGCTGCAGAAATGGCTCCGTAAATATCAGAAAGAGTAGAAGCAATAACCCGCACAGTAAAAGTAGAATTTGGCATTTCATGCTCAATATATGCCGTTAGGATTTTATCTAAAATACGTACATCTGTTTCGTCCGGTTTTTTACCCTGGATCATGTACATGAAATTTTCTGTGTAAGTTAAGCTTTTATCGGGCTTTACAAATTCCTGATCATGAATGGCACGATAAGCATTCACACAAATCGTTGGTGCCTTCGCTAAAATTTTCATTGCCTTTTTCTTGTTTGCTTCCACGGAAGTATCCATTAAGAAATCCGGATCTTCATAGCCTCCTAAAAAGGAAATTCCAGTACGCAAGGCATCCATAGTTTGCATTGTTTTTGGAAAGAGCTTAAAGAGTTCATACATGTCCTCGGGGATATCTGCATTTTCTACAAGCTCTTTCGAAAAAGCAGCACTTTCTTCTTTATTCGGTAGTTTGCCATGCACAAGCAAGTAAGCTACATCCACATATTGGCACTTTTGGATTAGCTCAATGAGATCATAGCCTCGTATTACAATTTGTTCAATATCCGTATCTAAATACGAAATTTCTGTAATGTTGGAAATAACTCCGTCCAACCCGGGTCTATATTCTTGTTCTGTCATTTTTCCCTCCTTTATTTATTAAAATCTTGGTGCTTTGATTCGGCTACGGTTTTATCAAATTCCTCATAGCCATAATAATCTAAAAGCTCGTAAAGTTCTTTACGAGTTTGCATTTCAGAAACTAATTTTTCTTGTGATCCCGTTTCATAAATTTCACGAAATACTTTTTCCACAGCTTTCATCGCAATGCGTAAACTTGTAACAGGATAAATAATAATTTTATATCCCCACTGTTCAAACTGTGAAGCAGGCCAGTAAGGGGTTTTACCAAATTCGGTCATATTAGCAAGTAGGGGCACTTTTACTTCTTGCGCAAACTGCTTAAAATCTTCCTCAGTTTTAAGAGCTTCCGGGAAAATCATATCCGCACCAGCTTCTACATACATTTTAGCACGCCGGATAGCCTCGTCGATTCCATGTAAAGAATGCGCATCCGTACGCGCCATTATCAATAAATTTTTTCTTACTTTTACGGCTGCCTCAATTTTTCGACACATGTCTTCCGCACTTACCAGTCTCTTACCATCTAAATGGCCACATTTTTTAGGCAAAAGTTGATCTTCCATTTGGATGGCAGCTGCCCCTGCATCTTCCATTTCTTTTACAGTACGCGCTAAATTTAAAACCTCTCCAAAACCTGTATCTACATCCACTAAAATCGGAAGACCTGTTGCACTATACAAATTGTGTACATAATCGGATAGCTCTGTAACCGTATAATAACCTAAATCCGGTAGGCCTTTAGAAGCAGAAAAAGCTGCTCCTGATACATACAGGGCTTCAAAGCCAATTTTTTTAGCTAACATTCCAACAAGAGCATTATGAGCTCCCGGCATTTTTAAAATAGAATCTCGTTTTAGTAACTCTTTTAATTTTCGTGGTCCATCAAAATTTCGTTTTTCTAACATCCAAGGCATAGGGAAGTTTTGAAAACAGAGATAGAACGGCAAGTCTTGTTAGAGACTTAATATCTTCTTCTAATAAGCCGATAGTGTAGTATGCGATCTTCTATATTTTTAGTTCTTGGCTCATTCTTTTTATATAGCTCTATGACATGTGTTCATATTCCGTTAAAGTTTCCTTCGCATACGGAATGGAATCGGCATTTAATTGTAAACCAAATAAAAGCACAATCTTCCATACAAGTAGAAGAAGTTTCTAAATCGCATACTTTTGCAAATACAGCTGAAAAAGAGAGCAAACAAGAAAAAGAAGATTTCTTTCAGCCAGAAAAAAAACAAGCAAATGTAGAACAAGTTGTAATAAAACATCAAAAGCCGGCGTTTACACGTGGGATTTACTTAACCGCAAATACCGCTGCTTCGGAAAAAAGGATGGAATCTTTTATTCGTTATGCAAAAGCATACAACATCAATACTTTTGTGATTGATGTTCAACCTAGAATGATTCCACGCAAACATTTAGAAAAGGTTCTTGAAGCGGGTATTTTCCCGATTGCACGAGTTGTGGTCTTTGAAAGTGGCTTAAAAACACTCTATCCAAGCAAGCGCCATATCCATGGAATTTTAAATCTAATTGAAGACAGTGCTATGCAGGGCTTTCAAGAAGTGCAGTTAGACTATATTCGTTATGCTGATTCCCCCCGGATGGAAAAAATATCGTTAAGAAAAAAGTATGCAGTAATTTGTTCTGTATTACAAAAAGCTAGGGAAAAAGCAAACGAATTTGGTATTTATTTATCCGCGGATGTATTTGGTCGTATCACACTCAATTATCATGATCATATTGGGCAAAGGTTAGAACTTTTTGATAAGTACATGGATGCCATTTATCCCATGGTATATCCTTCACATTACACTAACGACCCAAAGAGAATATCTAATCCATACAGTACGGTAAAAGAAGGGGTACAAAATTCTAAAGAGCGTTTAAAACGAGCAAAAGTTGTGGCATACATCCAAGGATTTGATATGAAGCGAAAACCAACGGGGTTAAGTATGGTCTCTTATATTGAGCACCAAATGCAAGCCGTAGAAGATGCTAAAGGAGATGGCTGGGTGATCTGGAATCCGAGAAATCAGTATAAGCCATCTTATCAGGCCATTTACCGCATGGAAAGAAAAAAGTTAGAAGCAAAATCGAGAGCCGAAAAACCTTCCGGAGAGTCATGAAAGGTTGTCTTTATGTGGTTGGCCTTCCGATTGGTAATGCACAAGACTTAACCCCGCGAGCAAAAGAAGTTCTACAAACAGTTGATTTCATCCTTGCAGAAGATACGCGAAAATTTCGTAGCAATTGCCGATATTTTGGTATTCATACTTTAGCAAAAGTTTTTGCCTATCACTCTCATAATGAAATGCAGTCAGCGAAAGAAATTATTAAATTTCTTTTAGAAGGGAATAAAGTAGCTCTTGTATCCGATGCAGGTAGTCCTGCTATTTCTGACCCCGGTCGTATTTTAATAGATCAGTGCTATACAAGCCAAATCCCGGTAATCCCAATTCCGGGACCCTCTGCGTTTAGTACTTTAATGAGCATCTCTCCTTTTCCAAGTACTCCTAGTCTTTTTTTAGGATTTTTATCTACCAAACAAGGAAAAAAGAAAAAAGAATTAGAAAAATACCAAAATTTTCAGGGATCTATATTTATATTTGAAAGTGTTCATCGGATGGAGAAAACTCTTTTACTCCTGTTAGAACTTTGGGGGAACTTACCTATTTTCATAGGTCGAGAAATGACAAAAACACATGAGGAGTATTTTCTCGGAGATATTGAAGCTGCTTTATCTTGGTTACCCGAAAAAAGGGGAGAATTTAGTTTTGTTATCTTTAAGACTTAAACTGGATACACTTGTTTGCCGGCAATATAAACAGCTTTTGCTTTGAGTTCACCCCGGTAGAAAAAAATTCTTTGGAGTCTTTCCTGTGGGGAATGATAGGGTAATTCCTTTTTACCATATACACCCGCTAGAGGATGAATTAGACTATCATCGAATACAACAAAGTCCGCATCTTTACCGGGTTCTAATCCCTGGACACGCTTATCAAGCTTAAGAGCTTTTGCCGGAATAGTCGTTAGCAGAGGTAAAATCTCTTCCGGGGTAATGGCTTTATCTTTTAAAGCCCGAGAAGTAAGCATGGCTTCGCCTGCTTCATGTAGCATTGACAGGGAAAGTCCTGCAGCTACATCACTTCCAAGGGTTACTATTAGATTTTCATCTAAATAGCGTCGAAGTGGCATAGAACCTGATCCGAGAAAGCGATTCGAAGAAGCACAATGGACAATCACAGATCCACTTTCTAAAATCATTTTTCTCTCTTCTGCTTGCAAATGGATGCAGTGTGCAAGTAAAGTCCCTTCCTTTAATAAGCCATGTAAC
>RFJE01000412.1 GCA_003695005.1 Candidatus Hydrogenedentota bacterium
GTGATATAGAATCCGTTCCCTTTTTAGAAGCCATTCGACAATTACGTTTAGATTTAGGCCCCGAAAACGTACTGTACATCCATTTGACATTAGTACCTACCATTACTGTAGCCGGGGAAGTAAAAACAAAACCAACCCAACATTCTGTAAAAGAGCTTTTAAAAGTAGGTATTCAGCCAGATATTTTAATTACGCGTGCCAATAAGCCCCTTTCGCTAGATCTTAAAAAGAAAATTTCGCTGTTTTGTAATGTTCCGGTCAATCGAGTGATTTCTGCACCAGACATTCACTCTACCATTTACGAAGTACCGGTCATTTATCATAAAGAAAATCTAGATGATGAAATTATTAAATATTTTGGCATGCAAGATTTATCCCCGTTATTTTCCGATGAGTTTAATCCTGCTTTAACACAATGGCAACAAGTCGTGGATGTATTTCACCATCCTAAGGGAATCATTAAAATTGCGATTGTTGGAAAATACATTTCTTTAAGTGATGCTTATCGTAGTTTATACGAAGCCTTATGGCATGGGGGAATTGCCATTGGACATAAAGTTGAATTTGAAAAAATTGATTCTGAAACAATTACTGAACGAAATCTTCATGATGTTTTCCAGAATGTTCACGGGATTTTAGTTCCAGGAGGCTTTGGTACACGAGGGATTGAAGGGAAATTAAAAGCAATCCAATATGCACGGGAAAATAAAATTCCTTTCTTTGGAATTTGTTTAGGGATGCAGTGTGCCGTCATTGAATTTGCTCGTAATGTACTTCATTGGCCTGATGCCAATTCTACAGAGTTTGATTCCGAAACTCGTCATCCTGTCATTAGTTTAATGGAAGAACAAGTGAATATTACTGATAAAGGTGGAACGATGCGTCTCGGGGCTTATGACTGTGTCGTAAAGCCAGATACTCGTTTATTGGAAGCTTATCATTCGGATTTGATTTCCGAGCGCCACCGTCATCGGTATGAATTTACAAACCGCTTTCGAGAAGACTTCGAGAAAGCAGGCCTTGTTATTAGCGGCACTTCCCCCGATGATACTTTAGTCGAAGCCATAGAACTGCCTGCTAAAATCCATCCGTGGTTTGTAGCAACCCAATTTCATCCCGAGTTTCAGTCAAAACCATTGAAGCCACATCCTTTATTTCGCGAATTTATCCGTCATGCTTTTGAATATAAATCTAAGTTTTAAGCAAAAACTTATATTATCGCTTCTTTTTTTTATGCTGATAGGTTTTTTGTTGCCAACCCCTGAAATTCATGTAGATAAAGCTTATTGCTCTATAAGCTGGCAAGATTGGCTTGGCTGCTCTCCCTTAGGGGAAAACATGCTTCTTATGGTAATCAAAGGTACTTGGATTACATTAGTATCAGCTTTTTTATCGAGACTATTATCGGTTTTTTTATCCTTTTTAGGCTTAGCGTTTGCTCACTTTACAAGCGTCTTCGGCAATATTTCGGAAAAAGCCATAGTCGAAAGTTTTATGAGCATCCCATCTTTACTACTTGCCATGGCATTAGGATTTAGTTTTGGATCCGGCCTTTTTAGTATTGTTTTGGCCATTGGAATTTCCGAATGGGCCTTTAACCAAAGATGGCTTTTAACCCGCTTGCAAGAATATTATGCATTGCCATATTACCAATTTGCACAGGATGCTGGAGCATCGAAATTTCATTTGTTTTCGTGGCATATTGTCCCTGAATTAAACAAAGATTTAATTTTTTTATTTTTTGTGCACTTCCCAGGCACTGTACTTACCGTAGCAGCCCTAGAATTTTTAGGGTTGCGCACTTCCACAGAAATTTTAGGATTAGGTTATATGGTTTCGGCTTACAAAGATTATATATTCTTAGTTCCCCATTTAGCCATTGTTCCTATCATTAGCATTACTCTTCTCTTGATAACGGTTATCCCATTAAAGAGGAAAACATAGCCATTTCTATATAATTTCCAATTATCCAGAAATTCACAACGAACTATTTTAATGTATAAACATAAACTGCTCCGCTATTGGTTAGCCCTGTTCCAGTGGTAGTAGGTGAACCATCTGTATTCGTAATGGTATTATCATTTCTATCTTCGGCGTAAGCTCCTACAACAATGGTTGTGCCCGAGATAGCAGAAGACCAGCCATAGACAATGTTATCTAAGTTATTGGATGCCTTTAAGTATGCATCTTGGTACCAACAATCACTTTCCCCAGATTCCACAGTACAATAGCTCACATTTGTTGTAGGATAAAGTTGGAAAATATAACCTGCACCGGAAGCATAATAAGAATTTACAGCGGAAGAAGTATTGTTGGTATTGATGACTCCTGCTACATTGCTATCTTCTACATGCCCTGTGGTAAAGATTATGCTTCCGGAAACCCCAACATACCAACCAAATTTATCATCGGAATCAATACTTCCTGTGGAGCCTACTGGCTTTAAGTATGCATCTTGGTACCAGCAAGAACTTTCCCCGGAAGGTGGTGTACAAGGAGTCGGACCGGTTCCAGTATACCGGCGAAATACATAGACAGCTCCCATTCCGTATGGATCATTCGCTGCACTGTTATCAGGAGCACTGCCATTTAAATTGGTAATTGTATTTTGTGTACTCTGCTCTTTATAAGCACCAACCACTAATATATCTTTCGAAAGAGATACGGAAACTCCAAATTGATCACCCGCTCTTGTATTTGAAGGTTTAATATACGCGTCTTGGTACCAATTTCCAGATCCATCTTTTTTAAAAATATACACTGCTCCACTGTCGAGGGCTCCATTGTCCATAGCTGCTGTTCCATTTACATTAGTGATTCCCGTTTGCGCTGAATCTTCGTACCGGGCTCCTACGGCAATGGTATCGCCAAAAATATCTAGCCCAAAGCTAAAGAACATTCCCGCTTGCGTATTGCTTGGTTTTAAGTATGCCGATTGTTTCCAATCCCCTGTAAGCGGATCTCTTTCATACACATAGACTGCTCCGGAATCCGCTGCATTATTATCCAAAGAAGCCACTCCATCGGTATTTGTAATTCCGCTTTGGCTAGAATCTTCCAATGTCGCTCCCACAATAAATGTATTTTTGTCGATGGCAACTAAAGCTCCATAGTCATCTCCTGCATCCGCATTGCTTGCTTTTATATAAGCATCTTGCGACCAATTTCCCGAAGCATCTTGCTTAAAGACATAAACGGCACCCGAATCATTTTTGGTTCCATCATCTGTACCGCTTACAGCACCATCTGTATTATTGATTCCTTGAAAATTGGAATCTTCTTTTAAAGACGAAATAACGAGATAATCTTCGGATAAATCTAAAGCAAAACCAAAAACATCTCCCGCTCCTGTATTGCTAGGCTTAATATACGCATCTTGGTACCAATTTCCTGTGCCATCTTTTTTAAACACATATACAGCTCCACTGTCGGGTGCTCCATTATCCATCGCTGCTGTCCCATCGGTATTAGTAATTCCTATCTGAGCGGAATCTTCATAGCGGCCAGCTACCGCTATTGTATTGCCAAAGATGCCAACACGAACTCCAAAATAATCGTTAGGGCCTGCGTTCGATGCTTTTAAGTATGCATCTTGCACCCAAACTTTTGTGGTTTCTGCAGCTGCACAACTTACACTTATATTTGTTACATTGGCGCCATTTACTTTTCCCGCATTCTTATCTATGGTGCAGGCTTGGTTTAAAGGATTCATGGCAATCGACACTTCATAGTTTGTAAAATCATCCACAGCTGTAGGAAAAGCAAAACTTCCATTTGCAGATAAATTTAAAGTTTCCCCTGTATTCAACTGCAAGGTAATGACCGTTCCACCAGCTAATCCAGTTAAATTTCCCCCAATGGAATATTGTAAAAAAGAGCATTGAACGGAAACAGAAGTAACAGATCCTCCCGCAAGAGAGCCACTTCCATTGGAAACAGTACAAGTTTGCTTTGGCGAACCTGAAGGCTGACTTAAAATAGTTACATTATAGGCAGATAAATCATTTAATGCTGTAGAAAATGTAAAACTACCGTTAGAAGTAACTGTTAAATTATCGCCACCATTATTTTGTAGCACTATACTATTTCCACTTACCAACCCACTGACTGTTCCTCCCACTGTATATTGATTGGTAACACAATTTACAGAAATTCCCGTAACATTACTCGAAGCAGGGGTTGTGCCACTTCCTCCTGTTACCGTACAAGTTTGGTTAGGATTGGTTGGTTGTGTATACACTGTAATATTATAGGGATAATTTCCAATGGTATCGAAACTAAAAGTAGGAGAACTGCTAGAAACCGTTAAATCATCAGCGCCATTGTTTTGCAGTACTACACTATTTGCAGGACTTGTAGATAATCCGCTAACGCTACCCCCTACGGTAATGCTGTTATTCTGGCATTGAACGGTAACATTGGTAATATCCTGACCATTTAGATTTCCAGACCCCGCATACACTACACAGGTTTGGCTTGGCGGACCTGTTGGATTTTTTCGAATCGTAACATTATAGGAAGATAAATCGGGAATTAAGGTAGAAAATGTAAAATTCCCATTTTGGCTTAAAACTAAATCATTGCTTCCATTGAGTTGTAAGGTTACACTATTACTGCCACTCGTATCTAAGCCACTGAGCGTACCACCCACGGTAAAAGTATCCACACTGCATTGAATTTGTATGTTTGTGATACTATTATTTTTTAAGATACCTTTTGCATTTTCTATGACGCAACTTTGCCCGGCAGGCTTTACAGCGATCTTTACCTCATAAGTTTCTTCTTTAAAGTACTTTTTTTCAAAGGTAAATGATCCGTCTTTCTCTAGCACAAGAGCTTCTTTTTTATTGTTCTCTAATGTAATTTTACTTTTTAATCCGGAAATTCTGCCACCTATCGAATACTGATAAGCTTGGTTTACTAAACTACCACTACAATGCATTATGAGTAAAGACAGAAAAATCCCTTGTCTAATTTTTGTAAAGTTTCGAATTCGCATCTGTCTCTCCTTACCAAAAATTGATTCTTTTAAGCATTTTGCTTTGTTGTAAAAACTACCACCGAAAAGAAAAGCCAAGACTCGTTTCCGGAGTGAATAAGCCTCCTCCCGGATCGAATAAATAAGAACCTCCTATATTGAAATTAACACCAAAAAGCCCATAGAAAAAATAATGAAACGTCAATCCGGCTTCCATGGATGGAAATAAAAAGGTGCTCCCTTCAGGAACACTTCCCCCATGAAGCCCTCCACCCATGTAAGGAAGGAATTTAAACTGTTTCTTTTCCCACAAGGGATAATATAGGCCTGCCTGTCCATAGTACATAAACACACTACTTCCAGAAGATCTCCTGAAAAAAACAGCAGCAGAAGTTCCATAAAAATACAAATAATGGAAAATCGCCGGAAACTCCACATTGATCCGAGCACCAAACGCTTGCTGTAAATTTCCCACAGAAGGCACAGGGAGTAAATAAACTCCATTCGCCGTAATAATAAACCCTTTATTCTTATTTTTAATAATAACTTTTTCTTTAATAATCTCTTGCTTGCGAATAATTTCTCGAGGAGGCAATGGTGGTAATTCTTTTTTCATTTTTTCTACCATTTTATTTGCAAGCTCATTAATTTTATCAAAAATACTGCTGTCTATTTTCCCTTGTACTTGCCTTGTTACTTTAACACGACCCGTCCGAACATCAATGGCTTTTGCTAAAATCCGAATTTTAGATTGGATTGCAATATACGATCCCATTACCACGACATCGGCTTTTACAAGGTTGCCAATTTTTTGAGCAACTTGAATTCGACTGAGCTGATTTCGCGGAATTTTATTTTTTTGGATCACCTTAGTTCCTTCTTCGCGAGGAATGACTTCAAAAGAACCACTTTCCTCTAAAGGGGTTAAAAAAGCTTCCGGAATACTAACAGATAAATAATCCGCTTTTTTAGCTTTTTTCTCATTTACAAAATCTAATACAAGTACATGTCGATTGACAAGTTTCTCTTCGTTAGGTGCAGTCCGTACTATCTTTTGATTCTTTTTTGTCCTTTTTTGAGCTTTCTTTTTCCCGTACAATGGTAAAAGAATAACACAAATTATGATGACTACAACCCCCTTATTGTACATAAGCCTGAATATCATTAAGCAGTAAGCAGGTCAAGAAAAAATTGTAAGTTTATTAGTCCCCCTATCGAGAGCTTGTGCGCCAACCTCCTGTTGGCACACAAGCGGGACGCTTCAATGCGGCAAAGCAGCATTTTCGCTCCCATCCCTCACCAAATTGAAAA
>RFJE01000413.1 GCA_003695005.1 Candidatus Hydrogenedentota bacterium
GAGTATAAAGAACATTTTAACTTATCGGAAAACTCTATCCTTGAAAAATATGTAATTAACTTTCAGTATATTTTAATTCATTTAACCCCGGAAAGGATAGCAAAGGTAAAGTTATCCCTTATGCCAAAAGCTTTTTTAAAAATTTTAACGATTCCTGAGCTTGATCTTCCAACATTATCAGAGTATTTACAGGACATATCAGAACTATTTTTTATGGACGACGGGACAAAATTTTTATATAGTTTATTTGTATATATTTACGGGACTACGGAACTGCAGCCAGAAGAGGTTGGAAAAGTGGTAAAACAAATTGCAAAAGGAAAGGAGGATATTGCAATGACAACAGCAGAACGTTTAGTGCAGCAAGGACTAGAACAAGGTCTAGAACAAGGTCTAGAACAAGGTCTAGAACAAGGTCTACAGCAAGGTCTACAGCAAGGTTTGCAACAAGGTGAGTATAAAAAAGCAATAGAAACGGCTCGGCGTATGAAAGCAGATGGTTTTGATGTAGCTACCATATTAAGAATAACCGGCCTTGCAGAAAAAGATTTAAAAGAGAATGGGATTTTGTAATTGCTTTTTATGAAATTTACTTTAAGCTAGAAGAGGGAATCATACGTATGCTTTCAGAACAACAAATACAGGAAATTGTCCAAAAATATAATACCCCTGTTCCACGTTATACTTCTTATCCTACAGCATTAGATTGGGATCAAGAGTATCCCGAAGAAAACTTTTTGAGTGCTTTGCAAAATCATCCTGCGGAAAAACCAATTAGCTTATACATGCACATTCCCTTTTGCGAGGATCGCTGTTTATTTTGTGGTTGCAATGTACTTGTTTCTCGCAAACGAGAAATGGCAAATCCCTTTTTAGACAATTTATTTTTGGAAATCCAAAATCGTGCTAATGCATTGCCGGAGTCAACAAATGTCATCCAAATCCATGCAGGAGGTGGTACGCCTAATTATTTAGATAAAAACAAATGGCCCGAAATTATACAGTTTTTAAAAAATCACTTCCATGTATTAGAAAGCGCGGAAATTAGCATTGAATTAGACCCTATGGTCTTAGACGAAGAATATTTAGAAGTACTAGCCGAAGCCGGCTTTAATCGGGTAAGTTTTGGCATTCAGGATACAAATGAAAAGGTCCTGCAGGAAGTTGCTAGACCACAAGATCTTTCTCATTTAGAAAGGGTGATACAAAAAGCAAGAGAACTGCCATTTACTTCTTTAAACTTCGATTTTATTTATGGCTTACCCTATCAAAATCAAGATAATTTTGCTAATAATATTGAGTTTGTTCGCACTCATCGACCGGATCGGATTGCAATGTATTCTTATGCCCATGTTCCATGGCTAAAGCGTCACCAAAAAAGGATGAATGCAAATGCCATTCCTAACCCAACGGAAAAACTTTCTCTGTACTTACAAGCAAGAGAAGCTTTTTTGCAAATGGGATATATTGAAATTGGAATGGATCACTTTGCTTTAGAAAGCGATGATTTAGTACAAGCGCAAAAAGAGCACAGATTATACCGTAATTTTATGGGATATACCACGATTCAAGCAACGGATTTATTAGCTTTTGGTCCGAGTTCCATTTCGTTTTTCGGGGGAAATTATGCCCAAAATCACTTAAAGTTAAAAGCATGGAGTGCCAGTGTACATGGGGAAGCAGCTCCTTTTGAAAAAGGCATCCAACTAACGGAAGATGATTGGTTGAGAGCTAATATTATACAAAATTTAATGAATCACTTTATTGTTTCTTTTGAGAATATTGAGCAAAAATTTGGAATTGACTTTCGTTCTTATTTTAAAGAAGAACTGTTCGAAATGGAAAACTACGCAAAAGAAAATTTAGTAAAAATGTCTTCTGACAGTATAGAAGTTTTGCCAGTAGGACGGTTTGTAATCCGGCACATTGCAAAAGTTTTTGATGCTTACCGCAAGCAAAAAGCCGTAGCTGGATTTTCCAAAGGTGTTTAATTTTTTTGGCCCCCTGATTGGCTGTTGCACCATAATATGGTGACTGAACAGTCATTTATTTAAAAAGGGGAAGAAATGGTTGGGCAGACAAAGATGTTAAAGGGAAGAAAAGCTTTTTTTAGTGTTTTATTCTTTTCAGCAGTTTTCTTGTTTCAATGTGTAGCGCCAAAATCTTATGAGCAACCGGTCGACGAGCGTGGCGAGAGTATCCCGCAAGAAAAGCAGGAGTATCCAAGATCGGGTGTTTATAAAGGTGGGACATATTCAACCCCACAAAATAATCCGGGTGCCGACGAAGGCGAAGCTTTAGCAGGATCCTCATCTTCCATTCCGAATTGTGAAACACCGCATAACTATGCGAATAGTACGAAAGATTTTGAGTGCGTTTTTGTTAATCCAAATGGTTCTACGGGAATGAGTTTACATTTCGCTTCGTTTGAAACCGAAGCAAATTACGACTTTGTATACTTATACGATGAGGATAATACGTTAATTACCATGTACCATGGTAATTTAGGAAGCTTTTGGACAGAAAATATTCCGGGATCAAAAGTACGTTTACGCTTTGTTTCCGACTCGTCCATTACAAAAGCAGGATTTCTTGTTGATAAGATTCGCTATGGCGCTACCCCAACTACGGAGCCGCCTCCGGCAGGTTGGCAAGAAGTCTCCGTTAATTATGAATCTTCGCATGGGGTAACGGTTCCGGGTAGCAGTTCTTGGTCAGAAACTGTCGAGATTGTGCAGCCAGGGGCTTTAGAGTTACAGCTTCATTTTGAAAAAGTCTCTATTGATTTATTGTGTATGCTATCCGAATGCCAAGTCTGGGTCGAAGTCATGGATGGTTCGAATAATATCTTAAAAACGTTTAAAGGATCCACTTACCAAACCAATTTTTGGGAATCTACCACCATCCCCGGCGACACAGCTCGTATCAAATTTAAAATTGTAACAAAACCTTGGTATTTAGGTGGGGGCGTTGTAAATGAGTATGGTTTTAAAATTGATAAAATCCGTGTAAAAACAAGTGGACCTGTACGAAAATTTGCCTCTCGTTATCCGATTGTCTTGCATCATGGATTTGGTGGGTTTGATACAGTGCTTGGAATTGATTACTTTTTCCGGGTAAAAGACTACCTACAGCGCCATGGTTATGAAGTTTATGTAACCGAGGTATCTCCTGTTGCGCCTTTGCAAAATCGCACAGACCAGCTTGCACAACAAATCGATCAAATTTTAGCAAAAAGCAGTGCAAAAAATGGCTATACCATTGATAAAGTAAACTTAATTGGCCACTCGATGGGCGGCCTAGATGCTAGGCTTCTTGTTTCTACCAATACAACAGGCATAAATTCAGGTGATCCGAAAGATCAGGTTTTTGGTAAAAATTATGGTTCTAAAATTGCTACTTTAACAACCATTGCAACTCCACATAAAGGATCCCCAATTGCTGATATGATTTTAAATTACATACCTGGAGATGCACAAAAAGCATTAGGTGTAATTTTAAATTTAGCCATGGGTGCTTATAACCCTACAAACATCTCGGAAAATGATGTACTTGCAGCGGCATACAATTTAACAGAAAAATTTTGCACGGTTTTTAATCAAGATCACCCCGAGCCTACAAATTTAGGTATTGTGTATAGAACGTATGCCGGCATAACGCATGATATGCTGCCGATTAAAAGCAATTCCGATGAAGTAGATTTTCCTATCATGCCAACGTATGAAATTATGAAAAGCATGGGTGGAAACTATGTCTTAAACGATGGCTTAGTTCCTTATGATAGTGCTGTCTATAAAGAAGCCTATCATAC